>NZ_JBWVSU010000006.1:0-233135 GCF_056642055.1 Acinetobacter sp. 129952
CAGATATCATCGGTAAGAAGAGTACGTGCCATTGAAAATATAGAAATAAAAATAACTCAAAGGAGGATTTTAAGTATTTAAAACCAATTCTTCAAATGAGGACACGCCCTAGACTCTAAAAATAAAAAAGAGGATCATGTGATCCTCTTAAAATTATTGCCTAAATAGAACCGTGGAAAGATTACTCGTCTTCTGGCGGTGGAACCAGCATCAACACGGCTTCATTTAATAATGCAGCAACATCTTCCAGAATTTCTTCATCAGCGAAGTCTTCACCGAATAACAGCGCTTCACCATCTGCAAGCTGTTTGAGTTTTGCGGTAAATGTCTCAGAGATGCACACACCCTCACCATTTGCCCAGAACAGAACGTCGCCGTCCGTTTCAGTATAAAGCAGGCGTGACGCAGGTTCGAGCATCAGGCTATAGCCCTGATCGAGTGCTTCTTCCAGATCACCTGTACCGATTTCTTCTGCTTCAGGCAGGTTTTCAGGATATTTAGGTTCGGACATCAAGCTCATGATGGCATCTTCGAGAACATTGGAATTATGCAGTTGCTGCATGATGTGTTCTTTCAGATATTCCAGCTCATTGCTGCTCACTTCACCGATAGCACCGACTTGATCACGGATGATATCCAGCAATGGGTTACGCAGCGTTTCATTTTCAGAGAATTTATCCCCGACACGATCCATCATGTCACTGATATTTGGCATGCGGAAACCGAATGAATAAGTCAGGCAGTCATCTTCAGCCACGCCGTAATGAGCCAGACCAGGCGGCACATAGAGCAAGTCGCCAGGTGCCAGCACTTCATCAAAGTTCACTTCTATTTCAGGCAATAATTTAAGCGGTTGACCCGGAACAAATGGAGTTTCGGTATCACACATTTGCCCAAGCTGCCAGCGACGATGGCCATAGCCTTGTACCAGAAACACATCATAGAAATCGAAATGCTTGCCGACTGAACCGCCTTGCGGTGCATAAGACACCATGATGTCATCGCGACGCCATTGTGGAATAAACGGGAATTTTTTCCAAAGTGCCGACAGGTCAAATGAATAGTGATCTACGGCCTGAACCAAAAGCGTCCAGAGCTTGGGCATTTTCTGGAAATCTGCTTTGAGCAAAGGTGAAGATTTCACGCTCCATTGATTCGGATCACGATCTTTCTGCTTGATGAGACGGGCAGTGACATGTTCTTCAAGCGCAAGTTCCATCACATCATTGGGTTCAAGCAAACTGGCGATTTCAGGCATTGCATTACGCACCAGTAAAGGTTTCTTTTGCCAGTATTCGCTAAGGAATTGTTCAGCGGTAATACCGCCTAGTACGTCTAAAGGTTGAGACATAGAGTAAAGCCTGAATTTAAAGGGAGAGATTAAGGAACCAAAATTTTTAATTCACGAAGAATATGACAGAGCTTGATCATTGGCATGCCCATCAGCGTGGTCTGATCTTGTCCGATCATTTCTTCAAACAAGCTGATACCGAGGCTTTCACATTTGAAACTGCCTGCACAATGCAAAGGTTGTTCAATTTCGACATAACGCTCAATTTCGACCTGAGACAGTTTGCGGAACTTGACTTTATAGTGTTCAACCAGACTTTGTTCAAAACCGGTCGATAGCTGCTGCACACTGAGCGCAGTACTAAAATAGACAATCTTGTCCGAGTTGGCTTGTAGCTGGCGAATGGCCTTTTCAGTCGTTAACGGTTTACCAATAAAAATATCCGGCGCACCTTCACGCCATGCCACCTGATCTGAGCCGATCACAATCGCTTCTGGATTTTGTTCAGCAATATATCTGGCTTTCTCAAAAGCCAGTCGTTGTGCCAGATCATCTGCGTGATTTTCCCCGCGAGGAGATTCATCAATATCCGGTACCATGGAAATATAATTAATATGCAGACGATCCATCAGCGCTTTGCGGGTTTGACTGGACGATGCCAAGATAATCTGTGCAGAATTCATTAGACAGCATATTCCTCAAGAATATTTAACGGTACATACGCTAGAACAGCTTTGTGACAGGCTTGTAGCTTGATCGGTGGAGCTTGACCCGCTTCATAGGCTTCGACCCAGCGCGTTACGCAGATACACCAGAAATCGCCAGGTTGCAGGCCCGGGAAATCCAGTTCGGGCAAAGGCGTAATCAGGTCATTACCGACTTTTTGAGAAAAATTCAGAAATTCTGAGGTCATTTGCGCGCAAACCGTATGCTGGCCCAGATCGGTGGTCGCAGTATGGCAAAAGCCATTGCGGAAATATCCGGTAATCGGATCGAAGCAACAGCTGGACAAAGGCTCACCTAACACGTTCAAACGGTTAAGATTTGGATCAGGATGTATCGACATAGGGACTGAATCTAAAAGAGGCTTTTTTCTATCATAACAAAACTTTGGCATTCATAATGTTTTCTGCAAAAGATGCTAACCTTTTTCTGCATAATCATTTAAAATCGCCTGGTTTTAATATCTATAAAGTGAGCTCTACATGAACTTTCAGCGTATGACTGACCTCGATTTAGCAGGTAAACGTGTTCTGATCCGTGAAGATTTAAACGTTCCTGTTAAAAATGGTGTGATCACCAGCGATGCGCGTCTTCGTGCAGCATTGCCAACGATTAAAGCAGCACTAGAAAAAGGCGCTGCAGTCATGGTGTATTCTCATCTGGGTCGTCCGGTTGAAGGTGAGCCTAAAGCTGAACAGTCACTTGCCCCTGTAGCGGCTTACTTGACTGAAGCGTTGGGTCAGGAAGTGAAACTGTTCACTGACTATTTAAATGGTGTTGAAGTTCAGCCAGGCCAGGTGGTTCTACTTGAAAACTGCCGTTTTAACGTCGGTGAAAAGAAAAACAATCCAGAGCTTGCAGCAAAATATGCAGCACTTTGTGATGTATTCGTGATGGATGCCTTTGGTACAGCGCACCGTGCAGAAGCGTCTACTGAAGGTGTAGCACGTTTAGCAAAAGTTGCAGCAGCAGGTCCTTTATTGGCAGCTGAACTGGATGCACTTGGTCGTGCACTGAAAACTCCAGAAAAACCAATGGTGGCGATTGTTGCAGGTTCTAAAGTTTCAACCAAACTTGACGTTTTGACCTCACTTTCTGATATCTGTGATCAATTGATCGTTGGTGGCGGTATTGCCAACACTTTCCTTGCTGCGGCAGGCTATAACGTGGGCAAATCACTGTGTGAAAAGGATCTGATCGATACAGCAAAAGCCATTGCTGCAAAAGTATCAGTTCCACTTCCAACTGACGTAGTCGTTACAGATGCCTCTGAAATTAACTTTGAAGATTTCTTGGGTTCATTGGCTTCAGCAAAAGCGACGGTGAAAAATGTTGCAGATGTTGCTGACAACGACATGATCCTGGATGTAGGTCCAGAAACTGCGAAAGCATTTGCAGAAATCCTGAAAACCTCTAAAACCATTCTTTGGAATGGCCCGGTCGGCGTATTTGAAGTAGATCAATTCGGTGAAGGGACTAAAACTTTATCTTTAGCAATTGCTGAATCGGAAGGTTTCTCGATTGCAGGCGGTGGGGACACACTTGCTGCGATTGATAAATATGAAGTGGCTGACAAAATTGGTTATATCTCGACGGGTGGCGGTGCATTCCTTGAATTCGTTGAAGGTAAAACCCTTCCTGCAGTTGCGGTATTGTTAGAACGTGCTTAATGGCATGTCCTAAGCTAAAAAGCTGGCCAAGCGCCAGCTTTTTTTTATGTCATTTTTTTGACAGTGAAAACTTACCCTTCATGGCTTCGTCATTAAAATGCAATAAATCTGTCATAAGATGCAGTCATTAAATCACCAAATGACGAGAATACGTGATGAAAAAACAGTTAACTACGGCAGTATTATTAGCAGCATCTCTGGCACTGACTGCGTGTGCAAAACAGGAAAGTGCACCAGAAGCTGAAGCAGAAAGCTCGGCAGCAGTGGCGGATCAGACTGTAACTCCAGAACAGCAAGCCGCCATTGACGCCATTGATCAGCCAATTTTAGATGAAAAAAATACCGATATTCCAGCTGAAGTTGCCAATGCGCCAGCCGATGAAGCGACTGCAGACGAGTCAGTTACTGCGACTTCAGAGCCTGTAGCACCTTAATCTGGCTGATGTGACACAAAATCCCTGCAAATGCAGGGATTTTTTTTAAATAGTGTTATTTGTTGCTGAATTGAAACCTTTGAACATGTAGAATATGGGGCATTCACTGGGAGGATATTATGGCTCTTATTTCATTGCGCCAGCTCTTGGATCACGCCGGCGAACATGCTTACGGCGTACCAGCATTTAACGTAAACAACTTAGAACAAATGCGTGCAATTATGCTTGCAGCAGATGCAACCAATTCACCTGTTATCGTACAAGCATCTGCGGGTGCGCGTAAATATGCAGGCGCTCCGTTCTTGCGTCACCTAATTTTGGCTGCAATTGAAGAATGGCCACATATTCCAGTGGTAATGCATCAAGACCACGGTACGAGCCCTGACATTTGTCAACGTTCAATCCAGTTAGGCTTTTCATCAGTGATGATGGACGGTTCACTCGGTGAAGACGGTAAAACACCAACTTCATATGAATATAACGTTGATGTGACTCGCCGTACAGTTCAAATGGCACATGCGTGTGGCGTATCTGTTGAAGGTGAAATCGGTTGTTTAGGTAGCCTTGAAACAGGTATGGCGGGTGAAGAAGATGGCGTAGGCGCAGAAGGCGTACTGGATCATTCTCAACTCCTGACTTCAGTTGAAGAAGCGCGTAGCTTCGTTGCTGATACCAATGTTGATGCACTTGCAATTGCAGTAGGTACTTCACACGGTGCGTACAAGTTCACGCGTCCACCTACAGGTGATATTCTTGCGATTGACCGCATTAAAGAAATTCACGCAGCACTTCCAAATACGCATCTTGTCATGCACGGTTCAAGCTCTGTGCCACAAGAATGGTTGGCAGTGATTAACCAGTATGGCGGCGACATCAAGGAAACTTACGGTGTTCCGGTTGAACAGCTGGTTGAAGCGATCAAACACGGCGTGCGCAAGATTAACATCGATACTGACTTGCGTTTAGCATCTACCGGTGCAATGCGTCGTATGATGGCAGAAAAACCAAGCGAATTCGATCCACGTAAATTCTTCAGCGCAACTGTAGATGCAATGAAGCAAATCTGTATCGATCGTTACGAAGCTTTTGGTACTGCAGGCAATGCAGACAAGATTCGCCCAATCTCTTTAGAGAAAATGGTGTCACACTATAAATAATTCCCAGTGAATCATTTATAAAAAAAGCCCACTGCACATGTGGGCTTTTTTGTAGACCTATAAAGACCAAGAATAAGAGCAGCATATGGAACTGATTTTCGCAGCAGCGCTATGTAGCGTTGCGGTCTCAATATTATTAAAAGTCGCCAGAAATAAGGGGTTGAGTCCAATACACATGATTAGCTGGAACTATATGACAGCCAGTCTCTTGTGTTTTTTCTGGTTCAAGCCTGATATTCAGCATATGTCAATGTCTCAGACGCCTTGGTTGCTTATTCTGGCTCTGGGTATTTTGCTTCCGAGCGTATTTCTGTTTTTGGCCAAGGCTTTGCAAACGGCTGGAATTTTAAAAACCGAAATTGCCCAGCGACTTTCTGTAGTTTTGTCACTGGCTGCAGCCTATTTCATTTTTCAGGAACAGTTTAATCAGCTGAAAATACTTGGGATCGCTTTAGGTATTGGAGCAGTGCTGTGCATCCTGTTTTCACATCGACAAAGTACAGGACAGGGCAGTCAGGGAATGTTGTATCTGGGCTTGGTCTGGGTCGGTTATGCACTGATTGATGTATTGTTGAAATATACAACCAGTCTGGGCCTGCAATTCGCGGTGGCGCTGAATCTAATGTTTGTTTGTGCCCTGATCATTTCGATGGGCTATCTGTTAATCAAATATAAAAGCTTGGGCTCGATGCAGAATATCGGCGCTGGTCTGTTATTGGGTGTCCTGAATTTTGCCAATATTGCTTTCTATGTCAAAGCCCATATGCTGCTTAAGGATTCACCTGCGATCGTCTTTGCTGGCATGAATATTCTGGTGGTGGTATTTGGTGTGATAGCAGGTCTGGTATTCTTTAAAGAACGGCTCAAACCTGCAAGTACTCTAGGATTACTGCTAGGCTTGACTAGTGTGATTTGCCTAGCTTATGCAATGTCTGCTTGACATAAGAGGATGCAAATTCAATCGGATGTCGGAGCAGGTCACCTGCTTCGGCCAGTCCAAGCAATAAACCGGACTGTTGGCAGTCTGGACAGTGCGGATAACGATGCTGTTGCTCTTTATAGTGCTGGAGATAAATTTTATCGCAATGATGGCATTCAAATTTCAGGGATTTGGATGTAAGGAGCGACATAGATGACCTCTATTGTTATTCTATTAGATGTAAATTAAATAAAGCAAAAAATAGGCCCGAATTGACATGGAAAGGGGCGCTTGACCCCTTTTATAGCATAAATTCCTTACAGTTTGGTGAAAATATCTTCAGCGGCAAGACGTGATTTAGGGAGTTTGGCATTGAAATCATTTTCACTGCGATAGCCTAAAGTCAGCAATACAGAAGGGATCAAACCCTGTTCTGCAAGTTGTAATTCTTCACTAATCATCTCTTCGTCAAAGCCGCCAATTGGTGTGGCATCAACCCCTTCAATTCCGGCAGCCAAGAGCATTTGACCGAGTGCAATGAAGGTCTGGTTTTCAGCCCAACGCTGAATATCACCTTTTTCATTACGATAATAATGAATATAACCTGCACGGGTATTTTTCTGACCTTCTTTGGCTGATTCATCTTTAAAACGGCCACTGAGATCATCGCGGTTCAATAAGTTTTCTAGATGCAACTCATTAATATCGGCTTTGGTGCAGAATAAAATGGTATGGGATGAATCCAGAACTTTGGGTGCATTGTAGGCATAAGTACCAACCAACGCTTTGGCAATGCGCTGTTTGGCTGCATCATGATCGGCAATAAAAAAATGCCAAGGCTGAATATTGATTGAAGAGGGTGTCAGACGCAAAATTTCTAACAAGCGTTCAAACTGTTCTGCTGGGATTTTCTTGCTAGGATCATAGGCTTTAGTGGTATAGCGGGTCTGTGTGATCTTGAGTAAATCCATCAATGGACTCCAATCTTTTTAAATAAACAGCGAGTAGAAGTTTTAAATATATACATTTTTCACATCCCCTGATTATTACAATAAAAAAGCATCAGGCAAAGCCTGTTTTGAGATGATCTTGAGCTGGATTCAAGCAAAACTTAGAGTTAAATCAGATTAAAATCCAGTTTTTGTCTATTGGCACTTTTAAGCGAGAAGCGTTTAATAAGAGGCATCGCCAGCAACATGCAAATAGGTTAGCGGATGCAAGTGACCAATTACTTTAAACACAAACTGAAAACCCAGCAGCAAATCGGCTTATGGATTGGATTGGCAGATGCCTATGGAACCGAGATTGCGGCAAATGCAGGTTATGACTGGCTGCTGATTGATGGTGAGCATGCACCCAGTGATTTGAGAACGACTTTGTCGCAACTGCAAAGTATTGCTGCTTATCCCTCGCAAGCAGTGGTACGACCACCCATTGGTAGCGTACAACTGATCAAGCAACTCCTTGATATCGGTGCACAAACGCTGTTGATTCCGATGGTAGAAACCGTGGAACAGGCCGAACTCATGGTCAGGGCAGTCCGTTATCCGCCTGAAGGAATTCGTGGCGTTGGTGCTGCACTGGCACGTGCCACCCGCTGGAACAGCATTCCAAATTATTATCAGACGGCACATGAAGAAATCTGTTTATTAATCCAGATTGAATCGGTCACAGGACTGGAAAATCTGGATGCTATTCTTCAGATCGACGGGATTGATGGCGTGTTTATTGGCGCCGTTGATCTATCTGCCACTATGGGTTATCAAGGTGATCCGAATCATCCTGAAGTACAAAAAGCTGTAATTGATGCAATCCAGCGGATTCGTTCTGCAGGCAAAGCTGCAGGAATTCTGTCAACCCAGCATGAAGTGACGCAAAAATATATCGAACTTGGCACTGAGTTTGTAGCAGTGGGCGTAGATACCAGTGTTTTGATGAATTCCTTGCGTGATCTATTGGGGAAATATAAAAAGGATATCAATGTGATTAATCCGACTAGCGGTTATTAATCAACAAGAGATTCTGAATGAATAGCTTGCTTAGATTTTTAGTTTATTTTTAACCGGAAATTCTTTAGATGAGCTATTCATTCAGCCATAAGAAAATCATAATGAACCTTCAAGATGCAGAACAATTTTTACAAGAACAGCAGAACATCTTAGAGAACCAACGTCAGCAAAAAACTAGACGAGTGCAACAAGCCTTTTTTATGATTCACGTACTGTTTGTAGCCTTAAATGCTATTCTCTTGATCCTAAATTATCAAAAGACGGGAGAGTGGAACTTGCTGTACCTCGGGCTGAGTTTCATGTCTCTAATATTGATTTTAAGGTATTTAAAGACAGGTTTTGTTTATCAACGGAAATGAAATAACGTTAAAATGAATTTTAGATCATAAAAATCAAAAGCCTAATAATTAACAAAGCATGAAAAAAGTTCTTAAAAATCCCATTCTATTGTCATTACAATGTAATTTTGCTTTTGCTGGATAAATAGCTTACACTGGTTGCACTTCAAGCAAGTACTGTTCTTGCTTCTATTATTATTTTAAGCTGATTGTGATGTACTTTTTAGTTCAAGTATTTGAACTCAAATAAGATCTACTAACCATAGAACTATTATGTAAACTAGGTTGTTATTAATCTCTCTCCATATAGTCACAAAAAGCTCATATCGTGTGAGTAAATATTTTGATCAAAATCAATGAATGGCATATTGCCACTGCCGCTGATGGCAATGAAATTAACGTGAAACTGGTTCCATTAAAGCGCAAGCAAAATACAATGGACGGTTTTATCTGGGTTGAGGTCGGTAAAATGATTCAATTGCCAACGGGTGAGGAATTTCAGTTCAATCTCGATGGTAAAAGTTTCTATACTGGGGTAAACCAGCTTTATCGTCTGTGTTAAGCAGATCAATATCGTAAAAAGTGGCTGATTAATATCGCCACTTTTTTAGTTTCAAGGTATCAAAACTTTGATCTTCCTGAATTTCCAGAATCTCTGCACTGTCTTCTTTCCAGTCGCCTAGTACAATTCTTCTTTTCTGGGCTAACTGATGAATGGCTGCGCGATGCGTATGACCATGGATTAGTACATCTACATCCTGTAATGCCAGCTCAACTGCATGTGGGTTGACGTCCATCACTTCATAGCTTTTAAACTGTTGTGCCTGATGGCTTTGTTGACGAAAGCGGTTGGCTAGTCTGGTTCGAAATGAGAGAGGGGTTTTTCTTAAGAAGCCAAGTAGCCAGGGATGACGAATAATCTTTTTAAAACGCTGATAGGAGACGTCATCGGTACATAGGGCATCGCCATGTTCCAGGCGAAAATGTGTTCCGGCAATGATTAGCTGATCGATTTCGGGAAGAAGCTGCCCGCCAAATCGAGCTAAAAATTTACTTCCTAAGACAAAATCCCGGTTGCCGGCCTGAAAATAGACTTGATTCCCAGCCTGAGTAAACTGTTTTAATGCAGTGACAATTTCGTCCAGCCATGGAGAGGTATAGTCATCACCAATCCAGGCATTGAACCAGTCACCCAGAATATACAATTGGGTATTTTGATTTTGATATTCAGTTAATAAATCTAAAAACCCCCGAACAAGTCGAGGGTGATCAGGTGACAAATGTAAATCTGAGATAAACAGATAGGTCACGAATCTTTTCCTTTTATTCCTCTCTAGATCCCTCATTCATATGAGGGATTTTCCATTACACTGTTTTAAAGTGTTGCTTTAAAACTCATAAAAGAACGGAGAGGACGTTTTTTATTCAGAAATGATTTTTGCAGATTCGATTACTACGTTTTCTAGAGGAACGTCAGCGTGGTAGCCACGGTTGCCAGTACGTACGTTTTTGATTTCGTTCACAACGTCCATACCTTCAACGACTTTACCAAATACGGCATAACCCCAACCTTGAGCAGTTTTGCCAGAGTGGTTAAGGAATGAGTTGTTTTTCACGTTAATGAAGAACTGAGCAGAAGCAGAGTGCGGTGCCTGAGTACGCGCCATTGCAATCGTACCTTCGTCATTGGTCAAGCCGTTGTCTGCTTCGTTTTCGATTGCATCACGTGTTGCTTTTTCTTTGAAGTTTTCATCCATGCCGCCGCCTTGGATCATGAAACCATCAATAACACGGTGGAAAATTACGCCGTCATAAAAACCGTCACGTACGTATTCTAAAAAGTTAGCTACGGTTTTAGGTGCTTTTTCAGCATTGAGTTCTAGAACAATACGACCTTTATTGGTGTTTAATTCGACTTGAGGAAAACTCATTGTGTAATCTCCTGATCATGGACGAGTGCCATGGTTTTTTCTGAATGAGTGAAGCATAAGCAAACTACATTCGACAAGGCAAGTAAAAACATTATTTTCTTTGTTAAAAGCATAAAAATAATACCTTATTTATACGTTGATTTATCAAGGCATTTCAAATGCTGCCAGACAGGGCGTTATATTTCGGACAGGCACGAATTGAATCATTTTCCAGTTTCTTAAAGCGTTGATATTTTAGTTTTGGGCAGCTTGCTGTATTTTCACTTTTTAAAATGAGTGAATTGAAATCAAATACCGTAGTTAGCGGTTGAGAGATTAATCACCTATAGTTAAACTAAGGAACTTTGATAATGAATATACGTACAACTTGTGCGATGAAATATTTGTTAATCCCTTTTTAACTTTAGAAGTGAATGATTGATCATGAAGCCAAATGATGTTGTGACATCTCTGCCCGAGAACCCGACCCAAAAGAACAATGCAGTCGATTCAGTGCAGCAGCAAGAACAACAACCAGGCTTGGACTTTGTACGTCAGGTCATTACCGATGATTTAGCCGCTGGTCGTACTCAACAGGTGGTGACGCGTTTTCCGCCTGAGCCGAATGGCTATTTACATATTGGCCATGTGAAAGCAATTTGCTTGAACTTCGGAATTGCTGAAGAATTTAAAGGTGTTTGTAACCTGCGTTTTGACGATACCAACCCGGATGCCGAAGAGCAGGAATATGTGGATGGTATTGCCAATGATGTGAAATGGCTGGGTTTCCAGTGGGAAGGTGAGCCGCGTTATGCATCAAGCTATTTTGATCAACTTTATACCTGGGCAGTTCAGCTGATTGAGCAGGGTGATGCCTATGTGGATTTGCAAAGTCCAGAAGAGATCCGTTTAAACCGCGGTAATTTCGTTGAGCCAGGTAAGAACTCGCCACAACGTGATGCAAAGGTTGCAGAAAACCTGGAACGTTTTGAGAAAATGCGCAGCGGTGAATATGCAGAAGGTCAGGCCGTTTTACGTGCCAAGATCGATATGACGTCACCGAACGTGCATATGCGTGATCCGATCCTGTATCGTATCCTGCATTCTGAACACCATCAGACTGGCGATAAATGGAAAATTTATCCAATGTATGACTATGCGCATCCACTTTCTGATGCGATTGAAGGCATTACGCATTCACTGTGTACTTTGGAATTCCAGGATCACCGTCCGTTCTATGACTGGGTGGTGGCAAAAGTTAAATCACCATCCGTGCCACGTCAGTATGAATCGAGCCGTTTGAATGTGGACTATACCATCACCTCAAAACGCAAATTGCGTAAGCTGGTTGAAGGTGGTCATGTAAATGGTTGGGATGATCCACGTATGCCAACTGTAGTGGGTATGCGTCGTCGTGGTTTCACACCTGAAGGTCTACGTGATTTCTGTCAACGTGTCGGTGTGTCGAAGGTTGATGGCAGTATCGTCGATGTAGCCATGCTGGAATACTGTATTCGCCAGTCTCTGGAAAATACCGCAGCTCGTGGTATGGCGGTGTTAAATCCATTAAAAGTGACTTTAACCAACTTGCCAGCCGATATGGACCTGACCCATTCACGTCATCCGAATGTCGATATGGGCGAGCGCGTTATTCCATTGACGACTGAGCTGTATATTGACCGTAAAGACTTTGAAGAAGAGCCACCAAAAGGCTTTAAACGTTTGATTCCAGGTGGTGAAGTCCGTTTACGTCATGCCTATGTGATCAAATGCGACGAAGTCATTAAAGATGAAAATGGCGAAGTGGTTGAGCTGAAATGTTCGATTGATCCTGAAACTTTGGGTAAAAATCCTGAAGGTCGTAAGGTCAAAGGTGTGATTCACTGGGTATCTGCGACAAAAGGCGTTCCTGCAGAAGTGCGTATTTACGACCGTCTGTTTACGGAGTCTGATCCAGAAGTGGGTGATGACTTCTTGGCAAACCTGAACCCTGAATCATTGAAGGTGGTTCAGGCCGTGATTGAGCCTGCATTAGCGCAAGCTCAGCCGGAGGATCGTTTCCAGTTTGAGCGTGAAGGTTATTTCGTGGCAGATCAATATGATCATTCCAGCGAAAAACCGGTATTTAACCGTATTCTGGATCTTAAGGACAGCTTTAAACCAGGCAAATAAGCTGGTTTAAGTCAGAATGTAAAAAGCCCAACTCTGGTTGGGCTTTTTCAATACAGCAGGGAAAATTGCATGATTGTGCGTGATAAGAATAATAGTTTGGGGTTACTGTTTGCCTGGCAGGGAACGATTCTGCCCAAGGTGCTGCCCGCATTAATCTTGGTGGTTTTTATTTCCGCTTTGCTGGTGTATTTGAGTCAGGCGCATTTCGTGAGCCTTCCTGCTGTCCCGGCAATTGGCTTTACCATCTTTGGTGTCATTCTCTCGATTTTTTTAAGTTTTAGAAATACAGCCTGCTATGATCGCTGGTGGGAAGGTCGTAAGCTTTGGGGTGCGTTGATTGCAACCACGCGTCATTTATGCCGCGACAGCCATGTGCTAGATAATCAAACCCGTAAAATGTTGCTGTATCGCATGATGCTGTTTACCCATTTGTTACGTGACCGGTTGAGACAGCAAACGCCCAGTATTCAGGATTATCAGGCGACTACCGGTTTTGAACCTAAATCATTTGAGCAATTGCCCATGCAAATCAATCCATCACAATGGGTGCTGGAACAGATGCAAAAAGAGCTGGTACAGCAATATAAACAGGGTAAGATCAGCGATATTATTTATAACAACCTGAATCAGCATACTGTGGCCTTGGGAGATATTCAGGCTGGTTGTGACCGAATTTTGTCAACGCCATTACCATTTTCTTATTCGGTATTATTACATCGTGCGGTTTATTCTTTTTGCTTTATCCTGCCTTTCAGTTTGCAGGCAAATTTAGGCCTGTGGACGCCGATCCTGGTCGGATTAATTGCTTATATGCTACTCGGGCTGGACGAGCTCAGTGCGGAGCTGGAAGAACCCTTTGGTCTACAAGACAATGATCTGCCGCTAGATTCAATTGTACGACTGGTCGAGCGGGAAACCCTAAGCTCTTTAGGCAAAGCACTACCTGAAGCGATTCAAGCCAAAAAAGGCTATTTAACCTAATTCCTTATCGACATCATCAAAATGTAAACACGGCCTCAACCTTTCCTGCTCATCATTTATCGGTAGACTAGGCTTTGAATTAACGATGTTTAAAATTAGTCAGGTCTGACACTTTAGTTTTAGCCTGATCTTGCAATTCACGGTATTGTTGCAAACGCAGATTGGCTTTATCTCTGAGCTTCTTCTTGATGTACAGCGCCAATGCGAAACTGGTGGTGGTCAGGGTCAGGAACATGCTGTTCATAAAACTCATCATCGAGCTGATATAACCAATCGTGGTCAGACGATTCATCATATAAATCACTTGCGGGCTGCTTTCTACGCCGGTAATGGCCCAGGTACACAAATGTTCGCAATTATTAATAATCAGATGATAGTTATTTTCATGCATTCTGGACCGCATGCGGCGCACCACTTTACGACCTTTATATTTTGCCGAGTCATAATGCTGCATATGAATCGGTTTGCCATGACTGAATTTTTCAATCGAGGTGATTTCAATGGGGCGTTTCTTGAATAAATGCGCAAAGCCGGAATAATGAATGACACGACCACGTCCGGCGTAAATCCCATGATGGGTATAACCGAAATGTTTAACCATAAGGTGTGCGCCTATGGGAAACCGTTTAGTCTGTTGCATATCAGAATTAAGCCATTTAAAAAGCATTGTCGTTTAATAGGAAGTGTACTGTGTTTTGCTAAATTAATCGATGCCTTGCCTGAGTTTCAGATCAGAATTGAAGAGTTATTAAGCCAAATTTAAAGGGATTTAAAGAAAGCAGAATTTAGAACATATTCTTCTGATAAAGGTTTTAAATAGCCTAAGCAAGCCTTAACATTTCTTCAAATCAAAGGGGATCAATGAGTTGTTTAGAGTTTTCCTGCCTGATCTCTGAAGTTTTAAAGTTGGAGTTAATAAACTATGCTGAAATAGAGAAGACCAAACCCTTCAACTATAAACTTTCAAGCATAAAAAAAGCACCTGACTACGCAAGTGCTTTCTTTATACGGCTGTAACCTTGGCCGATTACTGCAATGGCAAGTGCTGAAGTTCATTCAGTTCTTTACGGCTATAGCCGCGAGATACCAGAACCTTTTTAATTCCGATGATAATTTCTTCATCAGTGGCTTTAGAAAGTGCTTCAAGAAGCTGTTCATTCGTCTTGCAAGAGCAATCATTTTCAACACAAGCAATTTGATTCTTGTGTTCATTGTGTTGTTCATTAGAAAACAACTTTTGCCAAAAACTCATAGAGCCTTCATACAACAACCTAACATAGAGTGAAATATAGCCAATTAAATAAATAAAGCAATAGGACCTATGTGATAAAAGCAGCAGTTAGTCTTGAAAATTTCCGATGGAAGCCCGAAGGTCTAACGATATTTCTTGCTGTACAAGTCAATATTTATTATTAAATATATGATTTTTAATATAAAAAATGGAGCTTCAAAAAGCTCCATTTTTGTAACAATATAATAAATTGAAACAAATTCTTTATACTTTTTCCAACAAGACACCCGTCTCAACATGGTGCGTATACGGGAACTGGTCAAACATGGCGAACTTGCTGATTTTATGCGTTTGAGACAACTGTTTCAGATTGTCATATAAGGTATCTGGATTGCAAGAAATGTAAATAATACGCTGGAAACGCTGTAACAGTTTCAGCGTTTCATCATCAATACCGGCACGTGGTGGATCGACAAATACTGTATCGAAATCATAAGTCGAAATATCAATTTGTGCTTCCTGCAAACGACGGAAAACACGTTCGCCATTATAAGCTTGAGTGAATTCTTCTGCAGACAGACGCGCAACCTGAATATTTTCAATCTGGTTCTGCTCAATATTCCACTCAGCTGCATAAACTGAAGATTTGGCTAATTCAGTGGCTAAAACACGGCGGAATTTGGTCGAAAGCGGTAGAGTGAAGTTGCCATTACCACAGTAGAGTTCCAGCAAATCTTTATCTGATTGCTCTGCTGCATCACATGCCCATTCCAGCATTTTTTGACAAACTTGTGCATTGGGCTGGGTGAAGCTGCTTTCGATCTGCTTATATTTATAGCGACGATCAAAAACAGACAGTTCTTCCACCACATATTCATCAGTCAGGACGAATTTCTGACCACGGCTACGGCCAATCAGTTTGATATTCAGCTTTTCCGCCAGTACTTTTGCGGCAGGTTCCCAGCTTTCATCTAGCTTGCGGTGATAAATCAGAGATACCAGAACTTGACCACTTAAAGTTGCCAGAAAATGGACTTCAAACAGGCGATGACCCAGATTGGCATCTGCCTTGAATGCTTCAAGTAATTGTGGCATCAAGTCATTAATGCTGCGGTCTGCAATTGGAAATTCATCAATACGAATGACTTTTTTATTGTTGTTTTCGTCACGTTCGAACATGGCATAAAACAGATCATCTTCAGTATGCCAGATCCGGAATTCAGCACGCATGCGGAAATATTTTTCAGGAGACTGGAATACTTCTAAAGCAGGTGGTTGATATTCGGCAAACTGAGCGCTGATGCGTTCAATTTTGGCTTCAAGTTGTTGCTGATAAGATGAAGTCATATGCAGTAAGAAATCGCAAATATTTTAAAGCGCAAATGGTAGCAAAAAATTGCCGATCTGCCTAAGCCTATTGTAGTCGAGCCGCTTTAAAAGCTGCATAAAAAAGACCAAACCTTCTGAGGAGAGAGGTTTGGCCATCAAGAGGAAAGATTTAAGCTAAAAATGCTGAGATGATTGGACTGATTTAGAGATTATCCATCGTCATCAAGCTGGCATTACCGCCTGCCGCCGCCGTATTGATACTGATCGCGCGTTCAATCACAAATCGCTCGACCGGAATATCATAGTTGCCCGAACTTAAATGGGTGATACCAATAATTGCACCTTTTCGGCCTGCAATGCGTTTCTGCAAATCAATCAGTTCAACAGTGTCACCATGATGCAGGACGGCATCAAATACACCTGTTTCAATATCCCGGACTACTTTAAATTGCTTGCTGACCGTGGCTGGCATGGTTGGTAAATATTTCAGAATAAAAGTATTGTTTGCCAGTACCGCAGGACGACTGCCAACCGATAAAATCGCCAGAATTTGCTGAATCTGGTCTTGATCCCTATGTGCTAACGAGAGAACGCTTTCACGCGGCAAGATTAGGTATTGATTTTCCTCGCCAGTTGGGCCTTGCAGGCTAAAGCTTTGACCAGTCGCAATTTGCATAGGCGCTTTTAAAGATAAAGTTGGGAAAGTTTTAGCTACCCAGGCTTTAAACTCCTGAACAAGTTTATGTTCAACAAGTGCTGGCTCAGCTTGAGCTGCATAAGGCTGAGCCAGTTTTTTCTCGGATACTTGATGCATTAAACGATAGATATACAACGGGCCACCTGCTTTCGGGCCGGTGCCGGAAAGACCTTCACCACCAAAAGGCTGGACGCCCACGACCGCACCAACGATATTGCGGTTAATATACAGGTTGCCGACTTCGGCCTGTGCAATCACGGTTTGCATGGTTTCATCAATACGCGTATGCAAGCCCATGGTCAGGCCATAGCCTTTACTGTTGATCTGCTCTAATAACTGTTCCAGTTCACCATATTTATAACTAATTAGATGCAGCACCGGACCAAATACTTCACGTTCTAGATCGTCCAGATTTGGCAGTTCAATCAGGGTCGGCGCAATGAATGTTCCTGGAGTTAATTCAGTCTGGTCTTGATTAAACATCAACTGATGAACTTTATGACCTTTGCTGCGCATCTGCTCAATATGCTGTTGGATATTTTGCTGGGCTTCTGCATCAATCACTGGACCAATATCGGTTTTCAGCAAGACCGGATTACCAACGCGCAACTGTTGCATGGCACCTTTGAGCATGTTGCGAACAGCCTCCAGATTATCCTCTTGCACACAAAGGACACGCAGGGCAGAACAGCGCTGACCGGCACTGTCATAGGCAGAGCTCACAACATCCAACACCACCTGTTCAGTCAATGCAGATGAATCCACAATCATGGCATTTTGACCACCAGTTTCAGCAATCAGGGTGACGCTTTCTCCAAACTGGTTTATTCGTTCTGCCACGGTTTTTTGTAGAATTTGGGCGACCTCGGTGGAACCGGTAAACATGATGCCCTGAATACGTGGATCTGCACTGAGCTGTGCACCAATGGTTTCACCACGGCCCGGCAATAGCTGTAACACATCCTGCGGAATGCCGGCTTCCCATAAAATCTGTACGGCTTGTGCTGCAATGAGCGGTGTTTGTTCAGCCGGTTTGGCAATCACGGTATTGCCAGCGACCAGCGCTGCTGAAATCTGACCGGTAAAAATCGCCAGCGGGAAGTTCCATGGACTGATACATAGTACAGTACCTAAAGGCTGGATCTGTACATTGTCACTGAGATCCAAAACTTGAGCTGCATAGTAACGCAAGAAATCTACCGCCTCACGTACTTCGGCAATCGCATTGGCATAGGTTTTACCTGCTTCGCGAGAAAGAAGAACCATGAGCGGAAGCAAACGCTGTTCCATCAGTTCTGCGGCTTTATTCAGGCAGGCAGCACGCTCATTTTTTGGCAGATTGGCCCAGAAACTTTGTGCATTAACTGCTTGAGTGAGTGCAATTTCGGCCTGTTCAGAAGTTGCTTCATAGACTGTGCCGACCACATCCTGATGGTGTGCTGGATTGATCACTGGAACTGCATGGGGCGTATCCACGCTGCTAAATGCCGTTCCCATAGCCGCTGACTGAAATTGCGTATTTGCCAGACTGGATGCGACTTCATTTAAAATACTGAGTTCAGCATCATTGGCCAAATCGAGTCCTGAAGAGTTCAATCGTGCATCGGTATAAAGATCTTGCGGATAGGGAATCTGGGGATGCTTGGCACCCATCACGCCTTCTTGTTTTGATGCCTTTAAAATGGTTTGCTGTGGATTTTCAATCAAATCTTCAATTTTCAAGGTTTTGTCAGCAATACGATTGACGAAGGAGGTATTGGAACCATTTTCCAGTAAGCGGCGCACCAGATAAGCCAGCAAGGTTTCATGATTGCCGACTGGCGCATAGATCCGGCATGGTACACCGAGTTTATTTTTCGATGGATCGCCCACGACATTTTCATACAGTGGTTCGCCCATGCCATGCAGACATTGGAACTCATATTGGCCGGCATAATACTGCTCAGGTTGCGCCAGTTGATAGATCGTCGCTACCGTTTGTGCATTGTGAGTGGCAAATTGTGGGTAGATATAATCCGGTTCAGCCAACAGCTTACGCGCACAAGCAATATAAGACAGATCTGTATACACCTTACGAGTAAATACCGGATAATCCGACATTCCATCAATTTGGGCTTTTTTGATTTCGCTATCCCAATATGCGCCTTTGACCAGACGAATCATCAGGCGTTTCTGGCTGCGCTTCGCCAGATCAATGATGTAATCCACGACATAGAAGCAGCGTTTCTGATAAGCCTGAATTACAAAGCCAATGCCTTTCCAGTCCTGTAATTGCGGTTCAAAACACAGGCGTTCTAACAGTTCCAATGAAATCTCAAGGCGATCGCTTTCTTCAGCATCGATATTTAAACCAATATTGTACTGCTTGGCCAAGACCGCGAGTTTCAGTACTTTTGCATAGAGCTCATCATGCACGCGATCCATTTGCGAGCGCTGATAACGTGGATGCAGCGCAGAGAGTTTGATAGAAATACCGGGACCATCATAAACATCCTTATCCTGTGATGCTTGACCAATGGCATGAATGGCTTGTTGATAATCCTGATAATAACGTTCAGCATCCGGATCGGTCAGCGCTGCTTCACCCAGCATGTCATAGGAATAACGGAAGCCTTTTTCTTCCAGCGGTTCGGCATTTTTCAGGGCTTCATCAATGGTTTCACCCGTAACAAACTGCTCGCCCATCATGCGCATGGCAACATCGACGGCCTTACGGATAATCCCGCGGCCACTGCGTGCCAAAAGACCGGTCAACAAGCTAGACAGACTTTTTTGCTGCGGGGTTTCCATCAGCTTGCCAGTCAGCATCAGTCCCCAGGCTGCCGCATTCACAAACATTAGCTGGCTCTGACCCAAATGTTCTTTCCAGTTGCCTTGATTGATTTTGTCTCGAATCAGCAGGTCACGTGTGGCTTTGTCCGGAATCCGCAGCAAGGCTTCTGCCAGACACATCAGGGCAATGCCTTCCTGAGAGGATAAAGAAAATTCCTGCAATAAGCCCTGTACAATACCGGCTTTCCCAGTGGAACTTTTGCGCTCACGCAAGGAGTGTGCGAGATCAAAGGCAAGCGCCTGAATCTTGTCACTCATCTCGGAAGAAATTTCACTATGGGCCAATAACTCTTCGACGCATTCAGTTTCAGCACGACGCCATGCCGTATTAATACGTTCTTCGAATTGGTTTTTATGTTTAAATTCAGCAATATAATTCGAGTGCTGGGCTGAATCTAAAATTGAATCTGGGCGGAGAGTGGTTGGCATAGTGACTTCCTGTACTGCGTCAATCAGTTCTTTGAGGTGAATGAGTTTTAATCTATAATCACAGAATATTTGACAAATATCTCACTATAGTTTTCGCTTTTTTTAGAGAATAATTCTAATGCCAAGTCCTTTTTTGAACCTTGACCGTATAGATATTCGTATACTGGGTTTATTGCAATCCGATGCCAAGCTATCCAATATCAAACTGGCTGAACTGGTCAATTTGTCGCCTACAGCAGCCTTGGCGCGTGTACAAAAGCTGACCCGGGAAGGTTTTATTGTGGGCTATGAAGCGCGCCTCAATCCAGTCATGTTGAATAATGGTTTTGTGGTCTTTGTTGAAATTTTATTGGATAAAACCACGCCGAATGTTTTAGATGAATTTTCCCATGCTGTGCGGCAGATTCCTGAAATTATCGAGTGTCATATGATCAGTGGCGGGTTTGATTTCGTGGTAAAAATCCGCTGTGCCAATATGGATGAGTTCCGGAAAATCTCTGGTCAGATCTTGTGGCAATTGCCCGGAATTAAAGAAACGCGCAGTTATCCGGTGATGGAAGTGATTAAAGAAAGTCAGCAGATCCATCTGAAAATGCCGGGAAAAGCCAAGTAATTTTCAAGAACTTCATTTGTGAATCTAAGAAACATAAAAGGGACGATTAAGTCCCTTTTATGTGCAAGAAAAAAGGTGATTATTTTTTCATTTCTGCCATTTCTTTTTGATACTCGGCTTTAGCCATTTCAAAACGATGTACTACATCTTCACTAGGTGCTTTATCCAGCAGGCTGACGATGATAATGCAGAGGGTGGCCAGAATAAAGCCTGGAATGATCTCATAAAGTCCGGTATCACCCATGTAATTTTTCCAGACAATTACAGTCACGGCACCAACCACCATACCCACAATTGCGCCATTGAGGGTCATTCGTTTCCAGAATAGCGACAAGATAATCAGCGGGCCGAATGCGGCCCCAAAGCCGGCCCAGGCATAAGCCACCAGACCCAAAACTTTACTGTTCGGATTAATCGCCAGTGAAATCGCAACTAACGCGATCACTAAGACCATGCCGCGACCTACCCAGATCAGCTCTTTTTGTGAAGCATTTTTACGCAGGAAACTCTTGTATAAATCTTCGGTCAGGGTGGTTGAGCAGACCAAAAGCTGACAGCTCAAGGTACTCATAATTGCCGCCAAGATAGCAGCCAGAATGATTCCGGCAATCCACGGATTAAACAGAATTTTGGTCAATTCCATAAATACCGTTTCAGGGTTTTGATTCACCACTGAAGCCAGTGTCGGATTGACACTGAAGTAGGCAATACCAATATAACCGGCAGCCACTGCACCGCCTAGGCATAGAATCATCCAGGTCATGCCAATACGGCGTGCAGCAGGAATGGTTTTGACCGAATCTGCCGCCATAAAACGCACCAGTATGTGTGGCTGGCCAAAATAACCCAAGCCCCAGGCCAGACTGGAAATAATCGCGACGGTGCTTAAACCTTCAAGCATGCTGGAGGCATGTGGGCGAGCCGATTCAAGGATGACACTCACTTGCTGGCTGTTGTCGCCCAGAGCCAAGAAGGTAATGATCGGAGTCAGTAATAAGGCAAAAATCATCAAACCGGCCTGGAATGTATCTGTCCAGCTGATCGCCAAAAAGCCACCAATACAGACATAGAGAATCGTCGCCATCGCACCAATCACAAGCGCTGTGGTGTAATCCCAGCCAAACAGGCTTTCAAACAGTCGTGCACCTGCGACCATGCCTGAGGCACAATAAATCGCAAAAAACACCAGAATCACCAAGGCAGACAAGACCCGTAAAATACGTTTACGATCGGAAAAACGGCTGGTGAAATAATCCGGCAAGGTCAGGGCATTGTTCTGATATTCGGTATGGGCACGCAGTCGACCTGCCACCAGTAACCAGTTCAGCCATGCGCCGATAATCAAGCCGATCGCAATCCAGGCTTCTGACAGACCAGACAGGTAAATGGCTCCTGGAAGACCCATCAGTAGCCAGCCACTCATATCCGATGCGCCCGCCGAAAGTGCAGTAACGACACTGCCCAGACTCCGTCCACCTAGAATATATTCGTCAAAATTGGAGGTGGCACGATAAGCATATAAACCGATTGCAATCATGGCGATAATATAAAACATGAAGGTAATCAGGGTGGGGTTTAAATAAGTCATAGGCAGGTCATCCTGTAAATATGGAAATCATCGTCCAAGATGATTTTTTGTACTGAGATCGCAAGGAGGTGATTCAAGCATGGTTTAAAAATTACACTCTGTAACAATTACACAGCTTTTATGTATGCCTATTGTAAACAGAGTGGTAATTCACTGAAATTGAATCAGGAATAACTTGAGCGGATAAAAGGTGATACGACGTCGAATTCAGGGGAAAAGTGGAAATTTTGAATAAATAATTAAAATATTTGAATTTTAGCCAGTTACTTACACAATCTTACAAAACTCACAGCTTTAGCGTATTGGTAATAAATCGTAGCAAATCTAGGTTAAAGTCTTCCTATTAGGCCTGTATTTGTTTGCTCATATTAATGTCACACCAAATACGGTGCATCGCCAAGAGTATTTTTTAGTGGACAATATGCTTCAAATCGAACTGACCCGCATTGAACGTGATTTATTGGGGGAAAAACAAATCCCGTTGCATAGCTATTATGGGATTCATACCTTACGTGCCATCGAAAATTTTAAGATTTCCGGATTGGCGGTGGGGCAACAAACGCATTTTATTCGTGCTTTGGCTCAAGTGAAAAAAGCTTCGGCACAGGCCAATCTGTATTTCCAGAAACTGTCCGAGCAGACCAGTACTGCCATTCAGAAAGCTTGTGATGAATTGATTCAGCATCCGGAAGCGTGGCAAGCGGCATTTCCACTCGATCCTTATCAGGGCGGTGCCGGAACCTCCATCAATATGAATGCCAATGAGGTGATTGCCAATATTGCACTTGAAATGTCGGGCCATCAGAAAGGTGATTATCACATTCTGCATCCGAATGATCATGTGAATACTTCGCAATCGACCAATGATGTCTATCCAACGGCTTTGCGTCTGGCGACCTATAGCAGTCTGGATGAATTGTTGAGCGTGCTTAAAGCATTGATTGACTGTATCGATCATAAAGCTGCCGAATTTGAATATGTCATCAAAATGGGACGTACCCAGTTACAAGATGCCGTGCCGATGACCATGGAACAGGAGTTCCGGGCATTTGCCACCTTATTAAAAGAAGATCTGAAGCTGATTGGGCAGATGCGACAGTTATTGCTGGAAGTCAATTTAGGCGCCACCGCCATTGGGACTGGGGTCAATACACCGCCGGGCTATGCCAAGCGGGTGGTGGAAATCTTGGCGCATCTGACGGGTTTGCCTTTAAAAGGTGCGGCAGATTATGTCGAGGCGACCAGCGATTGTGGCGTCTTTATTATTTTGTCGAGCAGTTTAAAACGTCTGGCGGTAAAACTGTCCAAAATCTGTAATGATCTGCGCCTGCTCAGTTCGGGACCGCGTACAGGTCTGGCTGAAATTCGTTTACCCGAATTACAGGCAGGTTCTTCGATCATGCCGGCAAAAATCAATCCGGTAATTCCAGAAGTGGTCAATCAGATTGCCTTCCGGGTGATTGGTAATGATTTAACTATTACTATGGCTGCGGAAGCCGGGCAGCTACAATTGAATGTCATGGAACCTGTGATTGCCGTGGCGATGAATGAATCAATTCAGTTGTTGACCCAAGGTATGCAAACCCTAAATCAGAAATGTATTGCTGGTATTCAGGCCAATGAACAGATTTGTTTAAGTTCCGTCATGCGCAGTGTCGGGATTGTGACCTTGCTTGAACCGCTTCTGGGACATGCCAAGTGCGATGAAATCGGCAAACAATGTATGCGCGAAAATAAAACTGTGCCGCAAGTGGTGTTGGAGCTGGGCTTATTAAGTGCAACGCAATTAGAAGAAATCTTTGCGTTTGAAAATCTGGTGTCTGAAATTCCTTCAGCAGAGAATCAGCTCGAACAGGTTTCTTAACAGAACCGGAGCTGTTAAATCATCTGAAACAGCGAATCGCTGCTATTTTGATAATTTGCCTCAAGTTCAGGATGTGGATTTGAGGCATTTTCATCTAGACTAGAGCCTGAAATATATTTGGCTGGGTAAATAGCAATGTTTGATAAAATCAGTGCATTATTTAAAAGTAATAAACCGACTGCTGCACAGCTATATTTAGAAGAGCAGAATATTCAGTACGTAGAAGGTACAGGCTATATCGTCGATGATATTCAACTCAATCAGGAATTGGGTCCACGGTTGGAGTATTTGTCCAATCGCCGTTTAAAACAGTTTGATGATTTAAAAGCGTTATATGATACCGCAATGCTGATCAATGAAAAAATTGATCTGGAAATCGCCCATCAGCGTTTTAATGCGACTTTAGGCAATACCGAAGAGAATCTGCTGCAATTTAAAATGATCCTTAAGAAGTTAAATGATTATTATCGTAACTTTCTGCGCGATCAAAAATAAGCTGCAAAAGTGGCTTAAAATCGAAGTAGATGGATGTGGCAAGACTGCATAAAAATAACAAAATATCCTGAGATCATCGTGCTAGTATAAGCCTCAGGTTATTTAGACTTTAAAGCTATATCCATGTTCCAACAAGAAATTTCCCAACTCAATTTACCACAGCTCAAGGCAGGCGAGAAACGCTGGTTAGGCAATCTGCAAGGTTCCTCAACTGCATTATTGCTTAAAGAAATCGTGCAGCAGCAAGCGCGTTTATTTATCGTGATTGCACGTAATAATCAGCATTTGGGTCAACTGGAAAGTGAACTGGAATTTTATGGGATTAAACCCACGATTTTTCCAGATTGGGAAATCTTGCCTTATGACCGTCTCTCCCCACATCAGGATATTGTCTCGGAACGTCTGGCAATCTTATCCAATATGCCCAAAACTGGCGTACTGTTGCTGTCTGCCTCAACTTTGGCACAACGTGTAGCGCCCACCTCATGGATTCTGGGTGAGCATTTCGATATTCATGTCGGTCAGAAATTTGATCTGGAACAACAAAAGAAAAAGCTGATTCAGGCGGGTTATCATCTGGTCGATACCGTTTATGATCCGGGTGAATTCGCAGTACGCGGCAGTATCATGGATATCTACGCATCGGGGCAGGAAGCACCGATTCGGATTGACCTGTTCGATGATGAAATTGAAAGCCTGAAATTTTTCGATTCCGAAACTCAGCGCACCACGCAAAGTTTGCAACAGTTTACCGTATTGCCCGCGCAGGAATTTCCGCTTAAGGAAGGTCGTGCGACGTTCCGTGACCGTTATGCTGAATTTTTTCCGACCGCGAATCCGAAGAAAAATCCAATATACCAGGATGTGATGGATGGCATAGTCTCTCCGGGAATCGAGTTTTATTTGCCCTTGTTTTTCAGCGCTGAAGCCATGCAAGGTCAAAGTTCGCTAATTTCGTACTTACCTAAGAATGGCATTGTCATTACAGATAAGGCTTTGGACGAAAGTCTGAGCCAGTTTTGGCAAGATGTAGTGCGCCGTTATGAAGATCGCCGCCACAATGTCGACCAACCGATCATGCCGCCTGAAAGCCTGTTCTTCCAGACCAATCAGGTTCTGGAGCAGCTGAATCAGTTTGCGCGCATCATTGCTGCACAAACATCTTTTGATCAAAAAGCTGGGGTATTGAATCTTGATACCCAGTTGCCACCGCGTCTGCCCGTAGATCCGAAACGTGAAAAACCGTTTCATGAAGTCAAAAAATATATTGATCAGGCTAATCATCCGGTACTGCTGGTGGCTGAAAGTGCTGGACGCCGTGAAAGTCTTAAAGATGCATTAAGACCAAGTCTGGGTGATATCCCCACGGTTGAAAATTTCGATAGTTTTATTCAATCTCTGTATGCAATTGCCATTACCAATGCGCCTTTGGAGCGTGGTCTGGTATTGACCGATCGTGTCAGCGTAATTTCTGAAAATCAGCTCTATGAACATCGGGTGGTACAGCGCCGTCGCAAACGTCAACAGGAAGTTTCCGAAGAGTTTCTGATCCGAAGTCTAACTGAGCTGACCATGGGCGCGCCTGTGGTACATATCGATTATGGGGTCGGACGTTATGCCGGTCTGGTCACCCTAAGTATTGATGATCAGGATCACGAATTTTTGCAGCTGGATTATGCGGATGCCGCCAAAGTCTATGTGCCGGTGACCAATCTACACTTAATCAGCCGGTACAGTGGTGGTGATCCGGATCTGGCACCTTTGCATAAACTGGGTACAGATGCGTGGAATAAAGCCAAACGTAAAGCGCTGGAACAGATTCACGATGTCGCGGCCGAATTGCTGCATATTCAGGCACGTCGTGCTTCCAAGCCCGGGATCAGTTTTGAAGTCGATCAAAGCCTGTATATGCAATTTGCTAGTGGCTTTGCGTATGAAGAAACACTGGATCAGGCCAATGCGATTGAAGCGACGTTGCATGACATGCAGCAGGCCAAGCCGATGGATCGTCTGGTGTGTGGTGATGTGGGTTTCGGTAAGACAGAAGTCGCGATGCGTGCCGCATTTGTTGCAGTGCAGAATAATCGGCAGGTCGCGATTCTGGTACCAACCACCTTGCTGGCACAGCAGCATTATGATTCATTCAAAGACCGCTTTGCCGACTGGCCGGTCCGAATTGAAGTGCTGTCACGTTTCGGTTCTTCCAAAGCACATACCAAGACCATTGACGACCTGATCGAAGGGAAAGTCGATATTGTGATTGGTACACATAAGATTTTGCAGGAAAATGTCCAGTTTAAGAATCTCGGTCTGATGATTGTCGATGAAGAGCATCGTTTCGGTGTGCGCGACAAGGAGCGAATCAAGGCCATGCGTGCCGATGTTGATATGCTGACACTGACTGCGACTCCAATTCCACGTACGCTGAATATGGCCTTTAGTGGCATGCGTGATCTGTCGATTATCGCCACACCGCCGGCACGCCGTCTTGCGGTGAAAACCTTTGTGCAAGAACATACCGATGACACCATTAAAGAAGCGATTCTGCGTGAATTGCTGCGCGGTGGTCAGGTCTATTTTCTGCATAATGAAGTTGATACAATCGATCGTGCCGCCGAGCATATCCGTAAACTGGTGCCGGAAGCGCGGGTGATTGTGGCCCACGGACAGATGCGTGAACGTGAACTGGAGCAGGTGATGCAGCAGTTCTATCACAAGGAATACAATGTTCTGGTATGTTCGACCATTATTGAAACCGGGATTGATGTTCCGAATGCCAACACCATTCTGATTGAACGTGCCGACAAACTGGGCCTGGCGCAATTACATCAGCTACGCGGACGTGTAGGGCGCTCACATCATCAGGCTTATGCATATTTGATGGTACCGTCATTAAAAGCCTTAAAAGGTGATGCAGAAAAACGTCTGGATGCCATTCAGCGTGCTTCAACTTTGGGTGCCGGTTTTATGCTGGCAACTGAAGATCTGGAAATTCGCGGCGCAGGTGAATTACTCGGTGAACAGCAGAGTGGTTCGATGCAGGCGATTGGTTATAGCCTGTATATGGAAATGCTGGAAAAAGCCACCAAAGCCATTCAAAAAGGTAAAACGCCAAACTTCGACGCACCCTTGTCATTGACTGCCGAAATTACCCTGCATATGCCAGCACTGATTCCGGATGAATATCTGGGTGATGTGCATCAACGTCTGTTGTTCTATAAACGCATCAGTAATACCGATACCCAGGAAAAGCTGGATAATATCCGGATGGAATTGATTGATCGTTTTGGTATACCGCCGCAACCGGTCAAACAGCTCTTTGCTGTACATCAGATTCGATTGAAAGCCGAGCAGCTTGGTATTACTAAAATTGATATCAGCAGTCAGGGTGGGCATATTGAATTTGCACCGGATACTCCGGTTCAAGCCATGACGATTATCCAGATGATGCAGAAACATCCGAGCTATTTCCGGATGGATGGCGGTCAACGTCTAAAAGTCATGGTCATGCTGGAAGACTATCAAAAGCGGATTCAGTTTATACAGGATTTACTGGACAGTCTGCTTAAAGAATTGCACTGATTTTATTCGATTAAATCAGCCTGAAAATTCAGTTTGGATTTCATTTTCCAATGAAGTTTGCAGGAACAACAGGCTTGATTTTTTTAATGAATTGTTTACAGTAATTGTTGTGATGTGCTTCGCAACAAATCATGAGAATTTGTCTTTAAACACATTGCTTTCAATATTCAGCTTCAGTTGGATATGTTAGTATTAGCCATCATTCTAATTTTGCATCATTTATAAAGATATGTTTAGTTTGCATCCACAACTTGCTCAAGATACGTTTTTTGTAGGCGACTTTCCTTTGTCAACATGTCGTTTGATGAATGATATGCAATTTCCCTGGCTCATTCTGATTCCACGTGTGCCGGGTGTCTCTGAATTATATGAATTGAGCCAAGCTGACCAAGAGCAGTTTTTACGTGAATCAAGCTGGTTATCAAGCCAGCTGGCACGTGTTTTCCGTGCAGATAAAATGAATGTAGCAGCGCTGGGTAATATGGTGCCGCAATTGCATTTTCATCATGTAGTTCGTTATCAGAACGACGTTGCATGGCCGAAGCCTGTTTGGGGTACACCTGCTGTTCCTTATAGCAGTGAAGTATTGGCACATATGCGTCAAACCTTAATGCTGGCTTTACGTGGTCAGGGCGACATGCCATTTGACTGGCGCATGGACTAATCAGCCAAGGCATTCCGAGAACCATGAACAGTTGCGGACTTCAGGGAGTGAGTGAGTGCAATTAGACGACTGGATTCAAAAAGAACCCCATCAGTTTGAGTATTTCCATCGCATGATGGGATACATCATGCTGTCTGTGGTTCTGGTCGTCTTTCATTACACTGAACCAGATACCCAGTATCAGCTTTTTGTTCCATTTTTTTTGTTTCTGGTTTTGCTAATTACACCGAAACTATCTCGCTGGCTGATCTATCGTCATGATTATCACATCCGGCGTAATATTCTTTTCCTGATTGATGTCATTGTCATTTCGGTGGTTTTGGCGGCCGTGCATCTGGACTTGGTCTTGTCCTTGCTGGGTCTGGTCGCAGTACTGTATACTGCGATCAGCAATAAAATTTCATTTATGATGGCCTCTCTGGCCAGCCTGATCGGGATTACGCTTTTTTATCTGGCCAATATTCTGGTCTTTGGGTTTAATAATTATTTCGAACCGACCAGCAGTGAGTTGACCGTTTTAGGCTTTATCTGTCTGATTACCTATTTTGGTGTCGGAAGTTTTTATCAAAGTGGTCGTGTGCAATACATGACCCAGAAAAAAGACCATTATTTCGAACAGATGAACCGTTATATGGAATTTGCCAATCAGCTGAGTCGCTATGCGCCCGTGCAGTTATGGCAATCCATTATGAAAGGTGAATCTGAAGCCAAAATTGAATATAAACGTAAAAAGTTGACGATCTTTTTCTCTGATATTCAAGGCTTTACAGAGCTATCTGAAACTCTGATTCCAGATGATTTAGCATTCCTGTTGAATGACTATCTTCGGCATATGACCGAAATCGCTAAAAATTATGAAGCGACTGTCGATAAATTCATGGGTGATGCCATCCTGATTTTCTTTGGTGATCCGAACTCTGAAGGTGTGGAACGGGATGCCAAGAACTGTATGGAAATGGCATTGGCGATGCGTCAGCAAATGAAATTGCTGCGTGAACGCTGGATTAAAATGGGTTATCCGCCACTCCATATCCGCATGGGAATTTCGACCGGTTATTGCCACGTAGGGAATTATGGGGCAACGCATCGTATGGCTTATACCATTGTAGGGCGTGATGCTAACCTGGCAGCGCGTTTGCAAAGTGCAGCGGAAGTCGATGAAATCCTGATTTCGGAAGATACTCATAATTTGATCAAAGATGATTATCTTTGCGCACCGAAAAAGCCGATTTTCCTGAAGGGCATTAAAGCACCTGTAAGAACCTGGCAGGTCATGGAAAAATACGCGTCTCAGAAAGTCGAGTATCAGCGCTGGTTCGATTATGAATATAAGGGCTTCCATTTATTGCTGAATCTGGATGAAGTGCAAAACTTTGAATATCCTGAGCTGATTCATGTGTTAGAAAAAATGATTAAACGCATTGAAACTCAGCAGAAAATGACCAATTCACAAGGCATTGTCAAACTGAAGCTTGAAGATGAAGTGATTGAACACATTTAAAGTTCATGTAAATTTACTTTAATTGTTTCTTATAAAGAGAAAAAAACCACGCCTGAGCGTGGTTTTTTATTTAACTATGAAACGAAAGTATTAGTGATTTTCTGAAGCATGGTTAATGGTGTATTTTGGAATTTCAATTTCCAGATCTTCATCGTCCAGTTTAACCTGACAAGAAAGACGTGAGTCTGGTTCTAGACCCCAAGCACGATCGAGTAAGTCAGCTTCAACATCATCCATTTCTTCCAAGCTGTCAAAACCTTTGCGTACCACCACATGACAGGTGGTACATGCTGCTGACATATCGCAAGCATGTTCGATTTTAATGCCATTTTTCAGTAGGCTTTCGCAAAGATTGGCATTTTGTTCGACTTCAAACTCAGCACCTTCGGGGCAAATCTGCGCATGTGGAAGAACTTTAATACGTGGCATAGTCGTTACCTTAAATTAGTTTGAGTTTGACCAGTCGTCGAGTTTAGTGCCCTTAAGAGCTGCATCAATATGTTGATTCATACGTGCTGCTGCAAAAGCATCACTATGTATTTTAAGCTGTTCAACGGCAGATTCAATTGCTTTGATATCTGAACCCTGAAGCTGAGTTTCAAGTTGTGCTTGCGCAGTTTGCAGGGCTGCAAGCTGTTCCTCAGTCAAAAGACCGGCATCCGCTTTGAGTGCCTGAACCAGTGCTTCCAGCTCACGCTGTGCTTCAACTTTGGTTTCATTCAAATGACGAAGATTTTTATCTTCTTCAGCGAACTTATAACCGTCTAGCAACAGGCGTTCAGTATCTTCACCCGACAAACCATAAGATGGCTTGATATCGATTTGAGCTGTCACACCAGAAGTGGTTTCTTTCGCAGAGACAGTCAGTAAGCCATCAGCATCGACCTGGAACGTCACTTCAATACGTGCCTGACCGGCAGTCATTGGTGGAATACCATGCAGAACAAAACGGCCCAAGCTACGGCAATGTTCAACCAGATCACGTTCACCTTGAACCACATGAATCAACATGGCAGTCTGGCCATCTTGATAAGTAGTAAATTCCTGACGACGAGCCACTGGAATTGCAGTATTACGCGAAATTAATCGTTCAACCAGTCCACCCATGGTTTCAAGACCAAGAGACAGAGGTGTCACGTCTAATAACAAAGAACCATCAGTCGAGTTGCCAATTAATTGGTTCGCAGTAATTGATGCGCCAATCGCAACCACTTCATCCGGGTTAATGGTGCATAGTGGTTCTTGGTTGAACACTTCACGCACGGCTTTTTGCACCGCATAAGAACGGGTTGAGCCACCGACCAAAACGACATTCTGAATGTCATCCAATTCAAGCTTGGCATCACGCATCACACGCTTACATACGCTGATGGTTTTATCCAAAGCAACTTTGATGATCTCTTCAAATGTTGGACGATCCAGTGTTAAAACCTGATCAAGCAATTTGAGTTGAACTGAATCTGCATCAGACAAAGCTTCTTTGGCTTTACGTGCTGCAACCACAAAATGTGCATATTCTGCATCATTCAAGGTGTCAATATTCAGTTGTTTCTTGGCCCATTTCAGGATCAAGCGATCCAAGTCATCGCCACCGAGGGCAGTGTGACCACCGGTTGCCAAAACTTCAAACACACCTTGAGAGAAACGCAGAATCGAAACGTCAAAGGTACCACCACCCAAGTCATAAATCACATAGTTACGGTCTGTGCTTAGATTGCTTTCCTGATCCAGACCATAAGCAACAGCAGCAGCAGTTGGCTCATTTAACAAACGTAAAACATTCAAGCCAGCAAGTTGAGCAGCATCACGGGTTGCCTGACGCTGTGCTTCATCGAAGTACGCCGGAACTGTAATAACGGCACCATTGACCGGATTTTGCAGACTGGCTTCAGCGCGGTCTTTCAACTGCTTTAAAATTTCTGCAGAAATCTCAACCGGAGTCTTACGGCCTTGTGCGGTTTCAAAAGCCGGCATTTCATTCGCTTCACCAACCAACGCATAAGGATGCTGGAATTTAATGTCAGCTTTCGAACGACCCATAAATCGTTTCACAGAAACGATGGTGTTCTTAGGGTCAGTAGTAATGAAAGGCGCAGCTTCATTGCCGTATTGAGTCTGTTGTTCTGCATAATGCACGATAGAAGGAAGTAGCACACGACCTTGTTCGTCATTAAGTACTTTGGCTTTACCTGAAAGAACCGTGGCAACCAAAGAGTGGGTGGTGCCTAAATCGATACCAATCGCAATGCGGTGTTCATGTGGTGCACTTGATTGACCTGGTTCTGCAATTTGCAAGAGAGCCATAGTGTTACATCCTTTGCACGTTAAATGTTAAATACTAAAAATTAGAAATCATCATCAAGATCAAAGCTGTCATCGTCCAGGAAGCGGTCTTCCGCTTTGTCGATATCGGCCATGACTTTAACGAAGAAGCGTAGTTTGCGCACTGTATCGCGTGCTTCGGCCCAGTCTTCATCCGCATAATCAATTTTGAACTCGCGAACCAAGCCCTCAATCCATTGCTGGACTTCGACTTTCAGTGAAGTTAAATCTTCAGCAGAAGTTGCATCGTTAAGTTGTTCACGAATTTCCAGAGCGTCCTGCAAGAATTCAAAATCACTGATCGACTGATCTAAGTGATAATCCTGTTTCTTGAGAGACAGTAAATACGCTGCACGGCTATCGACCGCTGACAAGGTTTTAAATGCCTGATTGATATCACTTGATTTAATCAGAGCCTGATCTTTGTCTTCAGCTTTATCTGGGTGATATTGTTGCTGCAACTTTAAAAATTCAGTCTTTAAAGCCGCTAAATCAATATCGAGTGCTACAGGAAGGTTGAACAACTCAAAATGATTCATGGGAGATAGGATCCGCGATTAATGTGCAAAAATAACTGTATAAATGCAATTAAAACAGTGTGAAACACACTGTTTTAATGTCAAAAAGAGAATAACTGCCGGGTTTATACAGTGAAGGATTCACCACAACCGCATTCGCCTTTTTTGTTGGGGTTGTTAAATTCGAAGCCTTCGTTCAAGCCGTTTTTAACATAGTCCATCTCCATACCTTCAAGATAAACCAGGCTTTTCGGGTCAACGAATACTTTAACCCCAAACTGCTCAAAGGCTTGGTCATGTGTATCGACTTCATCGACGAACTCGAGCACATAGGCCAGACCAGAACAGCCTGAAGTTTTCACACCAACGCGAATGCCTTTACCCTTACCGCGATTTTTTAAATAATTGCTGATATGAGTTGCAGCATTTTCAGTTAAATGGATCATGAAAACTCCGTTAAAATTTCAAAACGTGGAACAATTAAGCTTTAACTTTCTTGCTACGGTAGTCTTCTACAGCTGCTTTGATTGCATCTTCAGCAAGAACAGAGCAGTGTACTTTTACTGGTGGAAGTGCAAGTTCAGTCGCAATATCAATATTCTTGATCGCTTGAGCTTGATCCAAAGTTTTACCTTTGAGCCATTCAGTCACAAGTGAACTTGATGCAATGGCAGAACCACAACCATAAGTTTTAAAACGTGCTTCTTCAATCACGCCTTCGTCGTTTACCTGAATCTGTAAACGCATCACGTCACCACATGCTGGCGCACCAACCATACCAGTACCAACGTTTTCAGCATTTTTGTCTAAAACGCCAACATTACGAGGGTTTTCGTAATGATCAATTACTTTTTCGCTATAAGCCATGTTGCTTCTCCAAACCTCGGGGTCAGCCTTAGTATTAAATATGGGGGTAAAAAAACTTTTCTCAATGAGATAGCAACGGATTTGTCACTATCTCAGAATGAAAATTAGTGCTCAGCCCACTCAACTTTAGAAAGGTCGATACCTTCCTTATACATATCCCAAAGCGGAGAAAGTTCACGTAACTTCTCAACAGCAGCTTTAGTGATAGTCAATACGTGATCGATATCTTCTTCAGTGGTATATTTACCAAAGCTGAAGCGGATCGAACTGTGTGCAAGTTCGTCTGAAAGACCCAATGCACGAAGTACATAAGATGGTTCAAGTGTTGCAGATGTACATGCCGAACCTGAAGATACCGCAGCATCTTTCAATGCCATCATCAATGATTCGCCTTCAACGAAGTTGAAGCTAATGTTTAGATAGTTCGCTACGTTTTGTGTTGGATGGCCATTCAGGAACACTTGTTCAAGACCTTGTAAACCATTCCATAGCTTGTCGCGAAGTACGCGTAGACGAGTTTGTTCAGCTTCCAGGTTTTTGCCTGCAAGTTCAAAGGCTTCACCCATACCTACAATCTGGTGAGTCGCAAGGGTACCTGAACGCATACCACGTTCATGGCCGCCACCATGCATTTCAGCTTTAAGGCGTACACGTGGGCTACGACGTACAAACAGCGCACCAATACCTTTAGGGCCATAGATCTTGTGCGCAGAGAAGCTCATCAAGTCTACTTTTAAAGTTGAAAGATCAATTTCAACTTTACCTGCCGCCTGAGCTGCATCTACATGGAAGAAAATCTTGTTGGCGCGAGTGATTTCACCAATCGCTGCAACATCAGTCACAGTACCGATTTCATTGTTCACCATCATCAGGGAAACAAGAATCGTATCTGGACGGATCGCTGCCTGTACCATTTCTGGAGTAATTAAACCGGTTTGAGGTTGAGGCTCAATATAGGTAATTTCAAAACCTTCAGACTCAAGCTCACGACAGGTATCTAAAACTGCCTTATGTTCGATTTTAGAGGTAACGATATGTTTACCTTTAGATGCATAGAAATGAGCCACACCTTTAAGCGCAAGGTTGTCTGACTCGGTCGCACCCGAAGTCCATACGATTTCACGTGGATCAGCTTTAATTAAATTCGCAACTTGTTCACGTGCATATTCAACTTTTTCTTCTGCTTGCCAACCATACGCGTGTGAACGAGATGCCGCATTACCAAAGGTACCATCGAATGTTAAGCATTCCATCATACGTTCAGCAACCTGAGGATCTACAGGAGTTGTAGCTGCATAATCAAGATAAATCGGACGTTTCATGTCAAATACCTGTAACCGATAAAAGGGCTGAATCTAAAGGTGCTGATTTTTGGCGTAATGACACAGTCTGGACGTTGTCACGTGCAACCAGATCAGCAAGCGAGATTTTTTCTAAATAATCGGCGATGTGATGGGAGAGTTCCTGCCATAAATCATGAGTCAAGCACATCGCGCCATTCTGGCAATTGCCTTTATGGTCACAGCGAGTCGCATCAACTGTTTCGTTTACAGCTTCAATAATTGCTAACACAGTAATTTCATCTGCATTACGTGCTAAATGGTAACCACCATTTGCGCCACGAACACTAGAAACTAAACCATGACGCTTGAGCTTCGCAAATAACTGCTCAAGATAAGCAACAGAAATAGTTTGACGTGCTGCAATTTCAGCGAGCGTTATCGTTTTTTCAGAAGGCTGCAAAGCTAGATCAAGTAGAGCAGTCACAGCGTAGCGACCGCGAGTGGTTAGGCGCATGATTCGATACACATGGTTAGACTAGATGTGTAGATTTTATGAATCCCGACTAAATTAGTCAAGTTATTTTTAGTAGACCTTAGTGGGATTTAATTTTTGGAGAATGAAAGATTTACATGCTCAGCCAATTATACACTAATAACGTAATCAAAAGTACGCTGCTCAGGCCAAAAATGATATTAATACGCTTTTGACGGCGTTCGATCCGTTTCAGGCGGTTTTTATACTGTTTGACTTCCACTTGCAGGGTATTGATCTTGGAGCGCTGTTCTTCAATTTTCTTTAAAAGCGGTGCAATACGCTTTTTAGAAGCAATAATTTCCGCTTCATCCGTCGGCGCATCAGACAGCCAGTGTTTCCAGTCGGCTAGTACTTTTGGCAAGCTGAATACGGTTAACAGATCACGAAACTCATCTTTTAAAACCTGATTGCCATCAATGCGCATGCTGCGAATGCTACGACGATTGCCAAAAATGAAAATTTTAATCAGATCGGGAAGTGTAGTGCGCACATCCAGGTCGACAATGCGGCCCGGTGCTTTGTGGTCAAATAATAGTCCATTGGGGGTGAATTGCACATAAAAGTCGAAATATGGAATATAGCTATTGATTTTAATCGAGATGTTTTCATCTACAAACTTTTTGGCCTGTAATGCAACGACACGATCATGCTTGAGAATGAAAGTAAATATTGTCTCTAAAACAATTAACGTCATCGTAAGCAACAAATGCGGTTGATTTTGACTTTGTTGCGATTCGCTCATATACAACCAATCCTTACCTGAAATATAAAGTGAAAAAGCTTCCTGCTTGTGAAGAGATTTCAGGGTTAAATCAAATTAGACTTGAAATAAATTGCTTTGTAGAACAGTTTATCAAATCTATCAAGTACTAAATTTGCTATTATGCAGTGGTTTTGTAGAATAATTTATAATAATTGCGCAGAAAACAAACAGGAGCCGTGCACATGGATAAGTCAAAAACAGCACAAGACTCAGCTGAAGCTTCGAATGAGAAAATGCTGAAACCCAAGTCTAAATCTGCCTCGGAGCGCAAATCGGTTCTTGATTTTCGTAAATACACCAAACAGATCTGGTTGGCTGGACTCGGGGCATTTTCACGTGCAGAAGAAGAAGGCAATAAACTGTTTGACTCGCTGGTCAAGGTCGGGGAAGAACTTGAATCTAAAACTGCAGATATTGCCGATCAAACTGTAGAGAAGGTTTCAGAAAAAGCCAAAGAGTCGGTCACAGACACCAAAGACAAAGTGGAAAAATTAATCGACAACTCTATTCATCACTCATTGAATCGTATAGGATTAGTCACACTGAAGGATGTACAGTATTTGGAACGTTTAATTCTCCAGTTGCATGTCAAGGTTGATCAGTTGACTGCGGAACAAGAAAAAATGAAAGAAGAATTGCCGAAAAAACTTAAATAAAATGACTTTATTTATTATTCAATGTTTTTTTCGCATATTTTTTGAAAAAAAAGAGGTTCTTAAGTATTGCGTTTATACCTAAAGCATTGCTATAAAGGCGTTATGGCATGTTAAACCAATTCTTGAACCTTAAATAAACGATATTAAGAGGACGTAATCTTCATGAATAAATCAGAATTAATTGATGCAATTGCAGAAAAAGGGGGATTATCTAAGGCTGACGCAGGTAAAGCTTTAGATGCTACAATTGCTTCTGTTACTGAAGCTTTAAAATCGGGTGATACAGTAACTTTAGTGGGTTTTGGTACTTTCGGTGTGAAAGAACGCGCTGCACGTACTGGCCGTAACCCACAAACTGGTGCTACTCTTGAGATCAAAGCAAGCAAAGTACCTAGCTTCAAAGCAGGTAAAGGCTTAAAAGACGCTGTAGCTTAAGCTTACCCAGCGACGAAACGCGCCTTTTTTGGCGCGTTTTTTATTGATAAATTTAATTGTGATGATTAACACATTCATTCAATGGGTATTTTCGGTTAAAATCCTTTGCAAATAAAATATTGGAATACTTATGGAAGCTTTTCGTAAAGTTATTAAGGGTTGGTTGGGCAAAGTCTTGCTCGTTCTGTTTTTGACCCCGTTAGCACTTGTAGGTATTGAAGGATATTTTAGCAGCGGAAACTCTGATGCGGCAAAATCAGTGAACGGGACTGAAATATCTCAAAAAGAATTAGAGTCACTGACCAAATCATTTAAAGAACAATATCTCAGTTATGCCAATGGGGATGAAACTTTACTGAATCAAAGCTTCATTGACCAGAAAGCCATGGATACTCTGGTTGCACGTACTTTATTGCTGCAACAGGCTGAAGAATTAGGGATCAGTCTGAGTGACCAGCAAATTGAACAGATGATTGCTCAGCAGCCTACTTTCCAGCAAGATGGCAAGTTCTCGAATGCTTTATATGAAAATTATCTGAAATCAATTGGCATGACCAATCGTGCTTTGATTGAAAGTTTACGTAAAGATCATGCGCTCAAAATGCTATCATCGACTTTCCTGGATTATCCGCTGGTAAGCCCAGTCGAAATGCAGCAGATTGCTGATTTGCAAACCGAACAACGTCATATTCATATTTCCAGCATTAATCTGGATAGCTATAAAAAAGATGTCAAAGTCACTGATGCAGACATTGCTGCCTATTATGAAAAGCACAAAACACTGTTTAAACAGCCGACCAGTGTAGATGTCGACTATGTCGTGTTAAAGCCAAGCGATATTCAGGTGCAGAGTTTAGCGGTTACAGATGCTGAGCTTCAGGAAGCCTATACCGCCTTTGTTGCGACACAAAAACAGGCAGTTAAACCAGATGTGAAGCATATTTTAATTACGGCGGACAGCCGTAGTGATGCTGAAGCAAAAAAACTGGCGAGCGACATTGCAGCCAAAATTAAAGCCGGTACCACTTTTGCTAAGGCAGCAGCACAATATTCTGAAGACCCTGATTCTAAGTCTCAAGGTGGTGCGCTTGCTGTCTATGAAGAAGGTGTATTCGGTACTGCATTTGACCAGACGGTTAGTTCTTTAAAATCGGGTCAGGTGTCTGCACCGGTGAAAACAGATTATGGATACCACATTATTTCTGTGCAAACGCCAGATGTTGCGGTTCCTTCTTTTGAATCACAAAAAGCACGTTTGTCTGAAGAAGCCTTAGCTGCTAAAAAATCCAATGCATTCTCCGATACGGTCAATACGCTGAATGATATGGTGGTAGGAAGTGATTCACTGGATGTCGTTACTCAAGAAGTGAAAGGTGTGCAAGTCCAGAAAGCCCAAGGGGTAACACTTTCGACCCGTGATCCAGTGCTGAGCGATGCTAACCTCAAAGTCAAATTGTTTAATGATGATGTTAAAAATGATGATCGTAATGCGTCATCAAGCATTCAGTTGGCCAATGGTGATGTAGCCTGGATCAAGGTGCGTAATTATCATGCAGCTGGCGAACAAACACTGGCAGAAGCAAAACCGCGTGTTAAGGCTCAGTTGATTGAAGACAAAGCAGCTGCTTTGGCAAAAGCAAAAATTCAGAAAGCTTTGGATGAGTTTAAAACCAAACCGGCTGCGGCAGTGGCGAAAGGTGATTTGATCTTTGAAGATGCTGGTGTTTACACACGTGCTGAAGGTTTGCTAAAACGTGATGTACAGCGTGCGGCCTTTAGTCTTACGACACCAAAAGCAGGCCATTGGTCAGTGACTACAGCGAAAATGCCAAATGAGCTGGTTGTAGTTGCTGTATCAGAAGTGAAGAAAAATCCGGTGGATGTATTGAGTGCAGAACAACGCAGTGAGTTGGTCAAGTTATATCAACAACTTCGTGGTCAGCAGGAATTTGATGACTATACGCGTTACCTGAAATCTCAAGCAAAAATCAAATAAAATTATTGTATAAAAAACCAGCCTGCGGGCTGGTTTTTTATTTTCTAGGCAAATAATGGTTTAAGCACGAATAATCAGTTCATAACCGGTATATTTGCGCATATTAATTACGCCAGTATCCAGAATTAAATACTGACCCTTGATGCCTTGTAATTTGCCACGAATCACAGGAGTTTTATCCAGATTATGCGATTTAATCTTTTCCGGATATTGTTCTACCGGATAAATAAATTCTCGTGCGAATTCATCTTCTAATACTTCAATATTTTCATTAAATTCTAGATTCTGATTAAATTCTTCACGAATGCTTTGAATTTTAGGCGCGAATTCTTCTAGCAGCTGTTCACGCACTTCAATCAGATTCAAAGGTTCTGCTTCACCTTTGAGCAGCTTGCGCCAATCAGTTTTATCAGCGACCTGCGTACCAAACATGACTTCGAGCTTTCCTGAAAGACGACGCGAGCCAACTTTCATAATCGGCAGGGCTTGGGTAGCACCCTGATCAAGCCAGCGAGTCGGCATTTGGCTGGTACGGGTAATGCCGACTTTTAACGCACTAGAATTGGCCAAATAGACAATATGTGGCTGAAAGCAGACATTCTGTGCAAACTCATCTTCGCGGCAAGTGCCCAAATGATAATGGCAAGTCTCTGGCTTCATGATGCACATATCACATGAAGCATTGATTTTAAAACATTTAAAACAGTGACCTTGCGAGAATGACTTGGAAGTTTTGTTGCCACAAGACACGCAGTAAATATTACCGGTCCATTCAATCTCGATTTCCTGACCTAAATCAAACGGAAGATCAATTTCTGTACGATCTAAAATTAATTTATATTCAACATTTGCCCGCTGTATCTGTTGATCAGTTACACTAAGATCCTTGAGGCCGACGTGCATTTTATGACAAATGCCCTGAAGTTCCATAAAAATTACTCACTTAAATCATAAGGATGCAGTTATGGCTGAGCAGAATGTCATTACTTCGATGCTAGACGATTTCGCACAGGAACAGCCAATTCATACTGCTATTTGTATTGGGCAGGACTTGAGCCAAGTCCAGTTTCAGCCAGCTATTCAATGGTCCTATTTTAGCGTATCTGACTTTTTAAATCTGCCTTTTCAGCAACGTTATGACTTGGCTGTGGTGATGCTGGATACTGCGGAAACAGAACATTTGTCTGAACAGAGCATGAGTCAAATTCTGGTGAAATTACGTGATTTGTTCGCCAAACGACTGGTAGTGATCAGTCGCTTGCAAGACGAAAAATTATTGAGAGCTTTGGGATTCACCCAGTTGATTGACAAGACCACACATGAGGCCGATTTTGCGCTGTGGCAGTTTAATATTTTAACCTATAAACACGTGCCAGACTGGTTTAACTCCAAGTTTTGGGCCAATCCGGAAAACTGGGATAAATTTCGCTGGTAAGCCGAAAACCTGCTTAACTAAGATTGCAAATATTAACACAATCTTGCCTAGACAATATGAGGGCAGGCCGTATTCTGTAATTAAGATGCACATAGGATATAGGACATGACAAACCTGAGTAGTATTGTGGAAATATTAGCAAAGCATGCATTGGGTGACGGGCAGTCGCAGCAGAAATCCTCACAACAAGGTGGCTTGGCAGATATCCTGGGGTCTGTGCTAGGGCATTTAAACCAGTCAAATCCTCAGCAAAATCAAAATACTCAAAACCAGCAAAATCAAACCGGCCAGCAGAATCGACAAAATGGTCTGGGGGCAATTTTAGGTTCAGTACTAAGTCAGTTTGGTGGTAGCAGCAATCAAGGATCTGCTCAGCCTCGTTCAGGACTAGGTGGTTCTACCGGTAAAACCTTATTAATTGCAGTACTGCCTTTGGTGCTGGCCTGGATTCAAAAACAGGGCGGTTTACAGGGTGCATTAGACAAGCTCAAAGGACAGGGGCTTAATAGCCAGGTCGATGATTGGGTGTCGACCGGTCCCGGTGAAAATGCAAATGTCGATCCGCAGCAGGTGCAAAAACTGTTTGATGAGCAAGAAGTTGAAGAAGTTGCACAGCAAACCCATGCATCGAAGCAGGATGTGTATAGTGCGATTTCACAGGTCTTGCCGCAGATTATTGATTCGCTTACTCCACAAGGTGAGCAAACCAGCAAGCAGGAAGCCAATAATGATATTCAAAATGTATTGAATATGGTTTCAGGACTTCTTAAAAAATAAATATGGACATTAAAAAATCCCGATATCTGTCGGGATTTTTTAATAACTATCAAATGATTTAGAATTTAATCTAGATTCATGCTGAACAGCTGATTAGATTTACAAATTTTCTTAGCAACATAATGAGATTTTCTCATGCGAATCAGGATAATCTGCGACTGAAAACCGAGTTCACCAAACTCAGGTTCTACCTGTACATAATGCAGTTGTCCATACTCATCCCGTACCCGTGCTTGAGCAGAAAAACCGGGACGGGCATTGCCACTGGAAATCGTCGCCAGACGACCAAGTAAATTGACATTGTTCTTTTTATATTTGGGTGGAATGACCTGATCCAGACAGTGAATCATAAAAATAGTAAAAAAAGTCGCAATGATTAAAGCCGGAATAATCAGGTAATAAGCAGGCAGAAATTTAAATTCCTGAGAATAGATCAGGAACTGTAAAACATAGCCGGCAAAACTAAAATTCATCAGGAAGAAAAACACAATCAAGGTTTTGGAGAATTTGACGTTTAGTAGATCCATCTGCTGAAAGTCATAAGGTGAAATTTTTTGCAGAAACTTGCTGGGTCTGAGTCCAAAATAGAAACCAATGGTTTTCACCACACCGAACAGAATAATCGCCAATAAACTCAGATGAAAAGGCATCAGGTTATAGTCTAGAAAAAATGCAGGCATGGTGAAGTCCGTTTTAGTCTTATTCTGAGAGGTAAATTCCACCATCAGAATGCACGGTAATCTCTACTTTTTCAAGTGCTTGACCTTGGCAAGGCCCAGAAATGCATTCCCCGCTTTCTACCAGAAACAAGGCACCATGCGTGGAGCATTCAATAAATTCCTGATCACGATCTAGAAACTGGTTTTCCAGAAATTCCAGCTCGACCTGCAAATGCGGACACAGGTTTTGATAGGCATAGAAGGCACCATCACGTTGGGTGATAAAGATATTATCTCCATCTGGAAGCTCAAAAGAGCGTGCTTCGCGTTCTGGAACGTCTTCGGTCATGCAAATTTTAAACATTAAGCACATTCCTTTTGAAAGTCTTGTAATAATGCTGCATAGTCTTCAACTGCCAAGCGCGGACCAAATTGTGAAACCACTTGGCTTGAAATGAGAATCGCCAGTTCAGCCGCAGCTTGAAGACCCAAATTGGCATTCAATCCGTACAGGAAGGCTCCGGCAAAAGCGTCACCGGCACCGTTGGCATCTACCGCAGTAACTTTGCGACCTGGAACAGTAAAGGTATTCTGATGATCAGAAATTAATGCACCTTCAGCTGACAATGTAATGACAACGTGCTGACTGATTGTTTTTAATTTAAGCAAAGCCGCATCAATATTATCTGTTTCTGTATACATCAGCGCTTCTTGCTGGTTACATAGCAGTAGGTCAACACCATCTGCAATCATTTCATCCAGGCCGGCACGGGCATATTGCACCATGGCAGGATCAGATAAAGTTAGAGCAATTTTAACGCCATTAGCACGGGCAATATCACGTGCTTGTTGTACCGCATGACGTGCCGTTTCAGAAGTTGATAAATAACCTTCGAGATATAGCCATTTCGCGCTATGTAATGCGCTGAAATCAATTTGTTGATCGGTCAGTTCGGCTGTAATACCCAGGTAAGTATGCATGGTACGTTCAGAATCAGGGCTGACCAGAACCATACATGTCCCTGTCACGCCTTCACTGATCGATTGGGTGGTGGTTTTAATACCGGCATCATTTAAACCTTTCAGGTAGATGTGTCCCAGTTCGTCATTGCCGACACGACAGCCATAAAATGCAGAACCACCGAGCGCAGAAAATGCCACAGTAGTGTTGGCTGCTGAACCGCCTGAAGCCTGACCCTTATACACTTGAGTCGCTTGAAGATTTTGATAAAGAGTGGCCTGAGTCTCACCATCTGCAAGTTGCATGGTGCCTTTTTGCAAGTGATGTGCAGTTAAAAAGTCATCAGAAACTTTAAATTCTTGGTCAATCAGCGCATTACCAATCGCAAAAAGATCAACAGTTGCCATGTTCAAATATCACATTAAAAATGAAAGTCCTAAGTTTACACGATTGCTTGGGATTGCTGTAGTTTGCTGAATCATTTTCAAATACTTTTTAAAAATGCTGTATTTTGTTCAGCAGCTATCTTTGGTCTAAAAACTGACTTATTTTTGTGCACTAGGGCGCTGCAGCATTGATTTAAGGATCACATTTTATTTATAAAGAGATATCGCTCCTGGCATGATATTTTAAGTCGCTTGGCAACTGTCATTCTCCACAACAATTTCAAATAGTGTGCGTATATGAATATTAAAATTGTAACAGCCGAACAACTCCCGGATCAGATCGAAACACTGGCAACTCTGGCACGTAAAGAAGGCTATAATTTGGTAGATAAGTTAATAGAAGAATATCGCACCGGGAAAAACTGCTTTAGCCACGCCAATGAATATCTGGTGGTGGCGCATGATGGCAAGAAATTGGTTGCCTGTGGCGGCTTAAACCAGCAATTGGGAGATAACGGCATTGAAGACCGCATTGGTCGTGTACGCCGTTTCTATGTGCATCCGAAATATCGTCAGCATGGCGTAGGCAAACAGCTTTTGGCTTACCTGGAGCAATTGGCACGTCCGCATTATTCAGCTTTGTGCCTGCAAACAGATACCCGACTGGCCGCCAGTTTTTATCAAAAGCAGAATTATGTATTTGTGGAAAACAATCCAAGCTATAACTATTTTAAATATCTGATTTCTTAAGCTTGTAAATACTCATTTAGATGCAGGAAGTAAATTTGATGATTTAATTTTCAAATGATCAAGTTTACTTAATTCGATCAAAATCCTCGGTTTTCAACGTGAATAATTCAGATAACTAAAGCTATAATGCGCTTAGTTATTTTAATTAAAGCATTAGGAGATCGCATGACTGTAGATGTCACTGAAACCATTTCTCAAACTGTACATCCTGCGTTTCAGTTGGTACGTCAACAACATGTTGAAGCTTTAGACATTTTCGTGTCTGAATATAAACATAAAGTGACTGGCGCCACGCATTATCATCTGGCGACCAATCACGACGAAAATGTCTTTCTGGTGGCGTTTCGTACCCAGCCGATGGATTCTAAAGGCGAAGCACATATTCTGGAACATACTGCGTTGTGTGGTTCAGAAAAATTCCCAGTGCGTGATCCATTCTTCCTGATGATTCGCCGTTCACTGAACACCTTTATGAATGCCTTTACTGCGGCGGACTGGACTGCGTATCCATTTGCGACCCAAAATAGTAAAGATTTCCAGAACCTGCTCGAAGTGTATATGGATGCAGCATTTGCTGCGAACCTGAATCCATTGGATTTTGCCCAGGAAGGCATTCGCATTGAGCTGGAAAATGGCGAGCCTGTCTATAAAGGCGTAGTTTTTAATGAAATGAAAGGTGCGATGAGTTCGCCTTCAGATCAGCTTTATCACACGCTGGCGCATCATTTATTCCCGAATACGACCTATCACTATAATTCTGGTGGGGATCCTAAAGATATTCCTGATCTGACTTACCAGGAGTTAGTTGATTTCTATAAGTCACATTACCATCCAAGTAATGCAGTCTTCATGACCTTTGGTAATAAAACAGCATTCGAACTGCAAGAGCAGTTTGAACATCTGGCATTGTCCAAATTTGAAAAAGGTCAGACGCTGTATCCAACACCTGAAACCCGTTTGACTGCACCATTGACGGTGACAGACAGCTATGCTGTTGATGCTGAAGACCTGCAGGACAAGACCTATCATGTGCTGTCATGGTTATTGCCGGAAGCCAGTGACATTAAACTGCGTTTGGGCATGCGTTTAGTTGAAGGTATCTTGTTAGAAGATTCAGCATCACCACTGCGTCATTATCTGGAAACGTGTGGTTATGCAGATGCCACGGGCCCATTCATGGGCGTGGATGATTCTAATTTTGAAATGACTTTCTACTGCGCGGTACAGGGTTCAAATCCTGAACATGCAGAAGAATTTAAAAATGGTGTGTTTAAGGTTCTGGAAGAGGTTGCGTCTAAACCGGTTGATCAGAACATGGTCGATGCGATTCTGCATCAAATTGAATTGCATCAGCGTGAAATCAATGGTGATGGTACGCCGTATGGTCTGAGCCTGATTCTGAGCGGTTTGGGCAGCGCAATTCATCACCGTGATCCGGTCGAAGTTTGGGATGTGGACTCTGCGATTGCCGCAGTTAAGGAAGAACTGCAAGATCCAATGTGGCTTTCCAATCTGATCAAAGAGCATTTGCTGGATAATCCGCATCGTGTCCAATTGACACTGGTTCCGGATGCGACTAAATCTGCCAAAGAAGCAGCGGATGAAAAAGCGCTTCTGGCTGAAATTGGCAAGAATCTGACTGAAGAACAGAAAGCTGAAATTATTGCGCAGACTGAAGCATTGAATGTGCGTCAGGACACGCCGGATGACTTGAATTTATTGCCGAAAGTCGGTCTGGAAGATGTTCCTGCGGAATTACAGATTGTGCAAGGTCAGTTACGCGAGATTATCTGTAACCGTGTTGATACGCCGTTGAACCTGTATCATGCCGGTACTAATGGTATTTATTACCAACAGGTTCTGGTCAATATTCCGGATGAAGTGGTGCAGTCGCCTTACTTTAACCTGCTGTCGATCCTGATGGGTGAAGTTGGTGCGGGTGAGTATGATTATCTTGAGTTCCAGCAACTGCAAACAGCGGTAAGTGGCGGTCTGGGCATGGGCGCATCTTTGCGTTCTAAAGTCGATGACAAAAACAAAATTACTGCCTGGTTGACGTTGACCACCAAATCTTTGGTGAATCATCTGGATGCAATTCGTCTGTTAAAGATCGGTTTTGAACAGCTTCGTTTTGATGAGAAAGACCGTATTGTTGAACTGTTACAACAGCGTAAAACGCGCTGGCAGTCACGTATTTCCGGTTCTGGACATAGCTATGCAATGCAAACGGCTTCACGTCAGCATAGTGCATTGGCTTTGCGTGATTATCACAATACCGGTCTGGGTGCATTGAACTGGCTGATCGAGCTGGTGTCTAAGATCGAAAAAGATCCGGCTGAATATGATCTGCTGATTGATGAATTAAAACGGATTCATCGGGTCTTGTTGCAAGCACCAAAGCAATTCCTGTTAGTCTGTGAAGAGCCGCAGTCTGAGCATCTGATCGAAGAAATTCAGAATGTCTGGGATAAACTTGAAGTTGATTCTGCACCAGTTTCATTAACTCAAGTCGAAAAAGTAACCCATGACCAGCACGAAGCCTGGTTGATTCAAGCCAATGTCCAGTTCTGTGCGGCTGCTTATCCAGCTGTTGAAGTTTCACATCCTGATGCTGCTGCATTGATGGTACTGGCGGGTTATTTGCGTAATGGCTTCCTGCACAGTGCCATCCGTGAAAAAGGCGGTGCCTATGGTGGTGGTGCCAGCTATGACGGGAATGCCTGTTCATTCCGTTTCTACAGCTACCGTGACCCACGTCTGGCAGAAACTTTCCAGGATTTTGATGCGAGTATTCAGTGGTTACTTAATGCACCACAACAGCCGCATCAACTGGAAGAAGCCATTCTGGGTCTGATCGCCAGTATGGATAAACCGGGTTCACCGGCAGGCGAAGCCATTACTGCATGTTATTCTTACTTGCATCAACGTACACCAGCGTTCCGTAAAAAATTACGTGAACGTTTATTGAATGTCACACTGGATGATTTGCAGCGTGTTGCACAGACCTATCTGGTCGAGCAGCAGGCGACGAAAGCCGTTGTGGCACCAGTGGCAAAACGTGAAATGCTGGAGCAGCTTGGTTTTGTAATTCAACAAGTTCTATAAATAAAAAAAAGAGGATAAGGGATGGCGCTTAATTCGTTTAAGCGCTCAACTCTACAGCTGAGCGTGTTGCTGGGCTGTGCAGTTGGGACGCAAGTGAATGCGGAAGAAACAGTAGTCAACAGTCCCACGCCGGCAACGGCTGAAGCCTGTGCTGCACTGGAAATTAGTGCAGAGCGTCTGGCCTGTTATGATACTTTATTTAAAATTCCGGTTACTGATAAGCCTGCAATCGTTTCTGAACGTCGTGCAGCAGCAGAAATTGCGCCTGAACCCGACAATTTAAAAGCGAAAATTGGTCAGACTGTTTCCAATATTTACGCTTCTGAAGGATCAAAGTTGACGCCGAATCTGTCTTTGCTGGATAGCCGCTGGGAACTCTCTCCGGAAAGTAAATTAGGCACCTGGAACATTCGTTCTTATCAGCCGGTGTATTTGATGCCAGGTTTCTGGACATCAAACAAGAATGAATTACCCGAGAGTGAAAATCCCAACAATATAGAGACAGAGAAACAGAATCTCACCTCAACTGAAGCTAAGTTTCAACTGTCTTTAAAGACCAAGGCGGTTGAAAATATCTTGGGAGATAATGGCGATCTCTGGCTTGGTTATACTCAGTCTTCGCGTTGGCAGGTGTATAACTCGGAAGAATCACGTCCGTTTCGTGAGACCAACTATGAACCCGAAGCCAGTTTGATTTTCCGTACCAATTATGATCTTTTGGGTCTGAATTGGCGTATGTTGGGATTGACCATCAATCATCAGTCCAATGGTCGTTCTGATCCGTTATCACGTAGCTGGAATCGGGTGATGCTGAATCTTGGTTTTGAAAAAGACAATTTTGCCTTGATGGTTCGTCCTTGGTATCGCTTTGAAGAGAAGCGAGAAGATGATAACAATCCAGAAATCAAAAACTATATCGGCCGTGGAGACATGACCGCATTTTATCGTTATAAGGAGCATGATTTTTCATTAATGCTGCGACATACCTTAAAAGGTGGAGATGAAAATCGTGGAGCCGTACAGTTCGATTGGTCATTCCCGATCAGTGGGCGTTTGCGTGGCCAATTCCAGCTATTTGATGGCTACGGAGAAAGTCTGATTGATTATAATCACCGTGCCACGTATGTCGGTTTAGGTGTCTCATTGATGAACTGGTTCTAAGATTCCAAGTTTCGTCATCTTGGAATGAAAATAAAAAACCATGCTGCGGCATGGTTTTTTTATAGATAGATTAACCAATCTGGATTTCTGAAGGTGGATGTTTGAGACGACTCTTTTTCGGAGTCGCAATAAAATAAGCAAGCGTCAGTGGCCCTAGACGCCCTGCGAACATTAACAACATCAGAATGATCAAACTGGCAGGTTGTAGCTCCTCAGTTACCCCTCGGGACAAACCGACGGTACAGGCCGCAGACACGGCTTCAAACAACAGATCCAGAAAATCCTGCTCAGGTTCCAGGATTAATAAGCTCATAAAACCCATCATGATCAACGCTGCAGTAATACACACGACGGCCAATGCTTTAAACGTAGTTTTTTCAGGAATAGAGTGATTAAACAGCCGGATCTCATCTTCGCGTCTTAAAAAACTGATTACGCTGATCACCACAATAATAAATGTTCCGACTTTGATGCCGCCCGCCGTACTTAAGGAGCCGCCCCCGATAAACATGAGCAGCATGGTAATGAGACTGGATGCATCGCTCATTTGTTCCATTGGCAAGCTATTAAAACCTGAAGAGCGGGGAACGGTGGCATGGAACCAGGCATTCACGGCCTGGTCGCCCACACTCATCAGGCCCAAAGTTTGCGGGTTAGAGGCTTCTAACAGCCATAGCACAATAAAAGCACTTAAGTTAAGACCCAGAATTGTTGAGAGGATTAGCTTGCTATTGGTACTTAACTTGCGCCAGCGTTTACGTTCCTTGACATCCATCAGCACCAAGAAGCCGATACCGCCAATGATATACAGCATACTAATGGTAAATGTAATCAGATACTGTCCTGAAAAACTCATCAAGCTATTGGGGAAAAGGGAAAATCCGCCATTATTAAACGCAGAAACACTATAGAAAGCTGCATAAAACAGCGCTTCACCAAAAGGATAATCTTCCAGCCAGGCTAAGGTTAAAATCAGGGTGCCAATCGCTTCGAAAAACAGAGAATATAGGAATACTGCTTTAATGGTAAAACTGACTTTCTTTAAACTGGTCTGGCCAATAGATTCCTGTGCCATCACTTGCTGTCTTAAACCAAGTTTAGGTGACAGGCTCATGAAGGCGAGTATGGCAAAGGTCATAAAGCCGAGGCCACCACATTGCAGCAGGAACATAATTACGATCTGCCCAAAGGGTGTATATGCTTCACCAACATTGACCACAGATAGTCCGGTAATAGTCACAGCAGAAGTTGCGGTAAAAATCGCGTCTAGCCAGCTGATTTCTCCATGATGTGCAATAGGCAGCATCAGCAGCAGGGAACCGATCAGAATTAATCCGAGAAAACCCAAAGCCAGTAAGCTCGGAGGACTGAGGTTAATCGTCCTGTGTTGCTTTAAGTCAGAACTTTTCATAGATGTTTAAAATATTTAGCAAGACGGCGCAAAGGTTCCAGCAATCCTTCAACCAGTAAAATATCGCCTTCTTGAAGAATTTGATTGGCATCTACGTGATATTGCAGGGTAGATCCGCGTTTATGCAATAAGGTAGCGATTTCAGGAACATGCTTCATAAAATGATTCAGTGGCGTACCATGATGATCTGCATGAATTTCAATTTTGACAATATAATGATCATCTTCAAGCGCCATATAGCGACTGACCATCGGATAGCTTAAAGACTGGGCCACCCGAACACCCATGTCTTCTTCAGGGTGAATGATTTTCTCGACATTGAGATGGGTCAGAATCATGTGGTGGGATTTGGATTTGGCTTTCACCCAGATTTTCTTCACGCCCATATTTTTTAAGTGCAATACACATAGAATGCTGGCCTCAATATCCTCTCCAATCGCAACGACAACGGCATCACAGCGCTGAATGTTCAGCTCATCCAGTACATGCTCATCGGTTGCATCGGCAATCACGGCATGGGTCAGTTGATCGGAAATATTTTCGACATATTTTTTACTCAGATCGATACCGATCACTTCATGCTTCAGACTGATCAGCTGCGTGGCCACGGTCGCACCAAAACTGCCAAGCCCAATGACTGCAAATAATGCCATTTGCTATCCTTAATTATTCTAAATAAAGTATTTTGAGTTATGTTAGCGTTAATCTAATCCAAGATGTTTGAAGTTTTACATAATTGATATAAATCGTTTATTTAGAAAGGAAAAGAACTAAATGGTTGAGAATTGTGTGCTTGATTGGGGAGCTATTGCAACGATTGCTGCCGCAATTTTAACGGTTATCGTGGCTTACTGTATTTCAAAGCAATGGAAAACACAAAAGAGAGTTGAGACAGTTTCAAATATTGCAAAGGAAGTTTATCTGGATATTAAAAAATTTGATAAATATTTTGTCCAATATATTGCTTCGCATATTGATAATTTAAATGAAGGACCTAATGAGGGGAATGTGTACTATGGTATTGAAAAAGAATTGAATCCGATTATTTATGATTTATATGTAGGTATGATTTCTAATTTAGAGATCATTCTTGAAGTAGAAAAAGATAAAGATCTTGAACAGCTAAAGGGAAGATTAATTAAAACTTACGAAAAACTTGATCAGCTTCAAAATGACATTTTACATGTAGCTATATTTAGTAAAGATAAAATTTTAGATGATGATCGCAGTAGATATCACAGTATTGATATTAAAGTTGCACACGAAGTTTTAACTACAACTCTAAATAGTTTAAAAAAAATCATTAATAAAATTTATTGTATATGAATAAAAAAACCGCCTCGAAAGGCGGTTTATGTTTGAAAGAATTACTTCAAGAAACGTTGATAACCCAGATTATTGGTAATTTCCTGATATGGATAGGTAATGGTTTCGAGAGTTTCGATCAAGCCGTCCGGATTTTGTTGTGCATCGGTCGCTTCAAGACCTACCAGAACACGTCCTTCAGCAGCGCCGTGGTTACGGTAGTGGAACAGGGTAATGTTATGTGTTGGGCCCAGACGTTCCAGGAACATCAGTAAAGCACCAGGACGCTCCGGAAATTCCACGCGGAACAAACGTTCATTTTCAATATCGGCATGACCACCAATCAGATAACGAATATGTAGTTTGGCCACTTCATCATCAGACAGGTCATCGACGTCATATTGGAATTTTAAAGTTTCATAAATTTCTTGACGTTCTTTCTCACCGTTCTTTAAGCTGATCCCAACAAAGACCTGTGCCGCAGAAGCATCGCTGGCACGATAGTTGAATTCAGTAATATTACGACCTTGCAAAGCACGACAGAAGCTCAGGAATGAACCTTTCTGTTCTGGAATGGTCACGGCAAAAATCGCTTCTTTGCGTTCACCCAGTTCGGTACGTTCAGCGATATAACGTAAACGGTCGAAGTTCATGTTGGCGCCGCAGACAATCGACACCATGTTCTTCCCTTCGATGCCATGTTCAGCCACGTATTTTTTAATACCTGCCAGAGCCATTGCACCAGATGGTTCTACAATGCTACGGCATTCGTCATAAGTGTCTTTAATCGCTGCACAGACTTCATCCGTATTCACCAGCACCACATTCGGTTCCACGATTGGGCCAGAATTGTCCGATTTTTGCAGACGAATCACATCAAATGGTTTTTCACCAATTTGGGCTACAGCTGTACCATCAGCAAATAAACCTACAGATGGAAGAATCACACGTTCATTTGCTTCTAAAGCAGCTTTTAAACAGGCAGATTCGTCGTATTCCACTGGAATGACTTTAACGTGGGGTGCGACATCACCTAAATACGCTGCAACACCTGCGATCAGGCCACCACCGCCAACTGCGACAAACACGTAATCCACATCGCGCCATTGACGCAGGATTTCATTAGCAATCGTACCTTGGCCAGCAATCACCAGTTCATCATCATAAGGCGGAATGAAGGTCATGCCATCTTCCTGGGCACGTTGAATCGCATACTTGTTGGCGACATCAAATGAATCACCATGCAAAACCACTTCGCCACCAAGACGCTTAACCGCCTGTACCTTGATATCAGGTGTGGTTTTAGGCATCACAATAATCGCGCGAATACCCAGCTTTTTCCCTGAGAGTGCCACGCCCTGTGCATGGTTACCCGCTGAAGCAGTAATAACGCCACGTTCCATTTGTGATTTCGGTAATTGACTAATACGGTTATAGGCACCGCGTAGCTTGAATGAAAAAACCGGTTGTAAATCTTCACGTTTAAAGCGGATATTATTATTGAGTCGTTCGCTAATTCGTGGCGCTGCTTCGAGTGGAGTTTCGATTGCAACATCGTAGACCGTTGCTTGTAAAATTTGTCGAACCAAACGAGACAGCATGTTAATTTTCCATCTAACAGTTTAAAATAGGGGCTTATTGTAACAAACCACACGGCTTTGCGGTTTAAAAAAGCTGCAAAAGTCCAAAATAGTTGAGTGAAGCCATGAGTCTATATGCAACCCAAGATGAGAAAAAACAAGCAGCAGCCAAAGCCGCTTTAAAACACTTGCCAAAAGGGGGCATTTTAGGCGTAGGTACAGGCAGTACTGTAAACTTTTTAATTGACTTATTGCCTGAGCTGCAATTGGAAGCTGCGGTAGCCAGTTCAGAAGCAACTGCACAACGCTTGAAAAAACTCGGCATTGAAGTGGTAGATATGAACTCTGTCAGTGGTCTGGATGCTTATGTTGATGGTGCAGATGAAATTGATCGTCATATGCATATGATCAAAGGTGGCGGTGCAGCGCTGACACGTGAAAAGATTGTTGCCTCTATTGCGAAAAAATTTGTGTGTATCGTGGATGATTCTAAATGGGTTGGACAATTAGGGCGTGAGTTCCCGCTTCCTGTAGAAGTGATTCCAATGGCGCGTTCTGCAGTCGCGCGTAAAATCGTATCTTTAGGTGGCGATCCTGCGTACCGTGAAGGTGTGGTCACTGACAACGGTAATGTGATTTTAGATGTGTACAACCTGAATATTCTAAATGCACTTGAACTGGAAAAAACCTTAAACGATATTCCGGGCGTGGTATGTAACGGTATCTTTGCGATCAACAAAGCAGATATCGCCATTGTCGCGACTGATAACGGAATTGAAGAGCGTACAGCGGTTTAATTAAACTTTCTAGAAAAAATCCCTCTAAATCTCCCTGAGCGAAGTTTTGAAGCACTGCTTTAAAACAAGTGCAAGAAGGGAGACTTTTAAAAGCCCCTCTTTGAAAAAGAGGGGGTTGGGGAGATTAAAAAAAACTATAATGACCTTATCCGATCTACCCGAAATCCAAATCACCCGAAATGTCCGTTCAACCCGGTTACGTTTGCGTGTCGATGCGACCCAGATTCGCCTCACAGCCCCGGTTTTTTGCAGCAAAAAACAGATACGGCATTTTATTGAACAATCTGAAAGCTGGCTGATTAAAACCTGGCAATCCCAGCAGGAAAAAATCGAAAATATTGACCGGACGCTACCGAGTGAGCTGCGGTTATTCAATCTAAAAGCACCATTAAAAATTTCTTATCAAAGCCAGAAGAACAACTTCATTTTTGATCATAAAAATCTACAGCTTTGTATTAGCGATCGGCATCCTGAAGAATATTTAAAAGCTTTCGTGATTGCCTACGCAAAAGAACAGCTTCCTCCATATTTAAATCTCGTCTCACAGCAATGTCATTTGCCTTTTAAAAACTGCAGTATTCGACAACCTAAAACCCGGTGGGGCAGTTGTTCGGCCAAGCATGACATTATGTTGAACAGTGCGCTGGTATTATTTCCTGAACAAGTCACGCGTTATGTCGCGGTACATGAGCTGGCACACACAAAGCATTTTGATCATAGTCCACGGTTTTGGGCAGAAGTTGCCAAGCATGATCAGCATTTCCAGCAGCATCGTAAAACGTTAAAAAATACGCCGTTGCCATATTGGTGGGGTGCCTGAAACCATAATTAATAGGTTAGGATTGTTTTATTAAAATAGCCTAAGCAAATTAAAAGTTTCATGATCAAAATCGGCCTTATCCTACTGATCAATTAAAAAACCAGCAAACCCCAGTGAAATGGTTTAGAAAACCTCAACTTCCTGTCATACTAGGCCTTATAAAGGAAACATTTATTTGAGGTAATCATCGTGATTTCAGTGGGTATTGTGGGTGGTACGGGTTATACAGGCGTTGAACTTTTGCGTCTTTTGCTACGACATCCAGATGTAAATGTAACAGCACTGACATCACGTACTGAAGCAGGCCGTCGTGTAGATGACATGTTCCCGAGCTTGCGCGGGCATACCGATCTTAAATTTTCCGATTTAAGTCTGGATTTATTAAAATCATGCGATGTGGTGTTCTTTGCAACGCCGCATGGTGTCGCAATGAAACATGCCGAAGAGCTGGTTGCTGCAAATACAAAAGTGATCGACCTAGCTGCTGATTTTCGTTTACAAGATCTTGAACAGTTTGAAAAATGGTATGGCATGCAACATGCATGTCCAGAACTGTTAAAAGATTCTGTATACGGTTTATCTGAATTGAATCGTGAAGAGATTAAAAAAGCCAATGTGATCGGGAATCCGGGGTGTTATCCAACCACAGTTCAGTTAGGTCTGGCGCCAGTTTTAAAAGCGGCTGAAGTATTGGTGAAACCTGAAAGCATTATTATCGATGCCAAGTCGGGTGTATCAGGTGCAGGTCGTAAAGCTAGTCTGGGCATGATTTATTCTGAAAATGCTGATAACTTTAAGGCCTATGGTGTAGCGGGTCATCGCCATCATCCTGAAATTGTCGAAGCACTGGAAAATATTTCAGGTCAAAAAAATGTGTTTGATCATATTTTATTTGTACCGCATTTGGTGCCAATGATCCGTGGTATGTTGTCGACCATCTATATCGATTTAACTGAAGCAGGCCAAGCAGCAGATTTACAAGCGCTATATGAGCAGTTCTATGCCAATGAAGCATTTGTCGATGTCATGCCGGCGGGTAGTTCACCTGAAACGCGTTCAGTGCGTGGAGCAAATCAGTTACGTATTGCCTTGTATAAGCCACAGCCAACGAAACTGGTTGTACTGGTTGCACAAGACAATCTGGTAAAAGGCGCAGCAGGTCAGGCTGTGCAAAACATGAACCTGATGTTTGGTTTTGCTGAAGATGCTGGCTTAAATAATATTGGTTTATTACCATAAAAAACGTATTAGAACTTCACACACATTTAGATTTGCATTTAAATGTGTGTCTTGATTAAAGCAAACAAGAGATCAAAATGCCGAATAACGAGTCAAATACGACGCTTCCTCAGGAACCCGGTACTAAGAAACCATTCATGAAAGGCAATACCCCCTTAGCCATTGGTGCGGCTGTATTGATCTTAAGCAGTGGCGTACTCGGATATACCGTAGGACATCGTCAGGGTTTGACTGCGGCGGGTTATGATGCGGATGCAGAGCAACTGGTCGATGTGGTACAGACTCAGAAAGCCAGTCTGGAAACACTGAACAAGACGCTGAATACTGCGGTTCAGGAGCGTGATCTGGCGGTCAGCAATGCCAATGATCTGTATCTGGCCATGACCAAGGCACGTGATGAACAGGTGCAGGCCGAAAGTGTGGGAACCATTTATCGCGAAATTTTGCGTCAGCGTGGTGGTCTAGCATTGGCGGTTCAAAACCTGTCCATTAAACCTTTGCCGGAAAATGCCTTTGAATATCAGATTGATCTGGTGCAGGTCAGTCCAGGCAAAAGCCGTGCTTCAGGTAGTGTGGAATTGCGCCTGATTAAAGGGACTGAAATTCTGGTGGTACCACTGGAAGATAAAAACTTTAATTTTGAAAATTATGAGCGACTCACTGGCCGCTGGACCATGCCGAAAGGCTTTAAACCAGAATTTATTGAAGTGCGTCTCACCGGTGCCAAGCCTGTGATTCGTCGTTTTAGTTGGGAACAGGGCAAAGCAGTAGAAAATCAGTCTGCCACCTTGTCCGAAATTCCGAAAACCGAAGCAAATGCAAATTAAGTGTGAAATATAAATCTTATGCCAAGCAATAAACGTCAAATGTGTTTAAGTGATATTAAAAATTCTTTTAATGAGTCTGGAATCGTTGATTGGCATATCAGCCCACGTTTAGCAAATGAACCCTCTGAAGACGGTGATTCTGACCTAGCTGTACAGACTGCACAGCCAGAACTGAAACGTCCACCATTATATGCCGTTGTTTTATTAAATGACGACTATACGCCGATGGAGTTTGTAATTGAAATTTTACAACAATACTTTGCAATGAATCTTGACCAAGCTACACAAGTAATGCTAACTGTACATTATGAAGGAAAGGGTGTAGCTGGGGTTTATCCTCGAGACATTGCGGAGACCAAAGCGAACCAAGTCAATAATTATGCTCGATCACAAGGTCATCCGTTACTTTGCCAAATAGAGCCTAAAGATTAAGGGGGTTACATGCTCAGTCGTCAATTAGAAGTATCACTACGTTTGGCTGTCAGCATGGCTCGTCAAAAGAGACATGAGTTCCTGACCGTAGAACATTTATTGTTAGCCTTGCTTGACAACGATTCTGCCGTGAATGCCCTCAAAGCATGTGGTGCGGACATCATCGTGTTGCGTAAGGAATTAGAAGAGTACGTAGAACAACATACCCCTAAACTTGGTGAAAATAGTGATCAGGCACCACACCCGACAGAAAGCTTCGACCGGATCTTGCAACGCGCGATTTTTCACGTGCAATCAAGCGGTGGCGATCGTACTGTAGAAGGTGCTGATATTCTGGTTGCCATGTATTCTGAGCGTGACTCATTTGCAGTCTATCTGCTTAAACGTCATCAAATTAACCGTCTGACCCTGACTCAGTACCTGTCTCATGGTACCCGTAAAGAAGATGTACAGTCTGAAGAAGAAATCGAAGATCTAGATGGCGAATCAGCATCTTCAGCAAGTTCAGGTCCACTTGAACTTTATACCACTAACCTGAATGTTGAAGCACAAAAAGGTAAGACCGATCCACTGATTGGTCGTGAAAAAGAAATCGAGCGTGCCGCGCAAATTCTTTGCCGCCGTCGTAAAAATAACCCACTCCTTGTCGGTGATCCAGGTGTCGGTAAAACCTCGATTGCTGAAGGGCTGGCTTGGTTAATTGTCAATGGTAAAGCGCCAAAACCACTGGAAAATGCTGAAATTTTCAGTCTGGACATTGGTGCTTTGGTGGCAGGAACCAAATACCGTGGCGACTTTGAAAAACGCTTGAAACAGCTTTTAAATGCGTTGAAAAAGAAACCTGAAGCCGTGCTGTTTATTGATGAAATTCACATGATTATTGGTGCAGGCTCGAGTATGGGCAGTACCATGGATGCATCGAATCTGATCAAACCGGCGCTGGCAAATGGTTCTTTACGCTGCATCGGGTCAACCACATTCCAGGAATACCGTCAGGTCTTTGAGAAAGATCATGCTTTATCGCGTCGTTTCCAGAAAATTGATGTGAATGAGCCATCTATTTCTGAAACTATTGATATCCTACGTGGTCTGAAATCGAAGTTTGAAGATTTCCATCATGTGGAATATGAAGATCAAGCCTTAGTGTCTGCGGTAGAACTTTCTGCGAAATTTATCAACGACCGTTTCTTGCCAGATAAGGCGATTGATGTCATTGATGAAGCCGGTGCTCAGCGCCGTCTCAAAGCAGAACAAGATGACAGTTTAATCACCGTAGAAAATATTGAAGACATCGTTTCTAAAATTGCGCGTATTCCTCCGAAAACTGTCTCTAAAGATGACAAGAGTGTGCTGGAAAATCTTGAGCGTGATTTAAAACGTGTGGTCTTTGGTCAGGATGAAGCGATTGAGGCCTTGGCTTCTGCAATTAAACTGTCACGTGCCGGTTTGAAGTCTCCAGATAAGCCTGTAGGTAGTTTTGTCTTTGCGGGTCCTACAGGTGTTGGTAAAACCGAAGTGACCAAGCAGCTCGCGAAACAGATGGGTGTGGAACTGGTTCGTTTTGATATGTCGGAATACATGGAACGTCATGCAGTGTCACGTTTGATCGGTGCACCTCCGGGCTATGTCGGTTTTGATCAGGGTGGCTTGCTCACCGATGCGATTCACAAAAATCCGCATTGTGTGCTGTTGCTAGACGAGATCGAAAAAGCGCATCCAGATGTGTTTAACCTCTTATTGCAGATTATGGATCATGGTTCATTGACTGATAATAACGGGCGTAAATCTGATTTCCGTAACGTGGTCTTGGTACTCACCACCAATATTGGGGCTGAAAGTATTTCGCGTGTCAGCATTGGTTTTATGGAACAGGACAATAGTAACGATAATCAGGAAGCGATGAAGAAAGCCTTCTCGCCAGAATTCCGTAACCGCCTCGACGGCGTGATCCAGTTCAAGGCATTACCAAGCAGCATTATTGAAAATGTTGTAGATAAATTCCTGACAGAACTCCAGGCACAACTGGATGATAAAAAAGTCATGCTCGAAGTGGATCAGAGCGCACGTGAATGGATGTCTGAACATGGCTATGACCGTTTGATGGGTGCACGTCCAATGCAGCGTCTGATTCAGGAACACCTGAAAAAACCGCTGGCTGAAATGATCCTGTTTGGCGAACTGGCTGAAAATGGCGGTAATGTTGCAGTGTCTGTTAAGAAAGAAAATGGTAAAGCTGTCGGCTTAAAACTTGAAGTCTTTGAAGACCAGACTGCTGAACCCGCCTAATGAACGAAAAGGATTAAACCCGTGCTTGCACGGGTTTTTTCATGTGTTCATGTTTTAAATCATTAAATTCCTTCAAATAGTTCAATAAATAAATTATGGAAATTCAAGTTAGCAAGCTGTTCACGACATTTTTACTGTTTTTAGTCACGGCATTGATGGAAATTTTAGGCTGTTATTTTCCTTACCTGATTTTAAATCAGGGGAGAAGCCACTGGTTATGGATTCCGACAGCTCTGGCTTTAGCGGCTTTTGTCTGGCTGTTAACCTTGCATCCAGCTGCTTCAGGACGAATCTATGCCGCTTATGGCGGTATCTATATTTTTTCAGCGCTAATGTGGTTGCGCTTCGTTGATCAAGTGACTCTATCGCGTTGGGATCTGCTTGGTGGCATGGTGGTGATACTGGGTGCGTTGATTATTATTTTGCAGCCGCAGGGTCTGGTGCGTTAGCAGGATATAACAACAAACCTTATCAAAAAGGTAGCCACGGCTACCTTTTGTTTTCAGGATTCTTGAATCCTGAATCGAAATAAATGTCTTATGTGTTTAGATTATTTTAATTTGCAATCTTTCTGGGAAATATCCGTTTTATATGTTTGTGTCTGCGAGTTCAGGCTGAGTTCAACCTTGTAAGGGTTCTCAATCTGATAGCGATGCTCAAAGAAAATTTCACAATTATTGAGCAGATTATTGCGAATGACTTTCATCACTTCTTTGCGCCCCAAGTCTTTTTCAAACTGGCTAAAATCGGGTGTGATGATCATGCCTTTCAGTGTGGTTTTATTGGCACTTAACTGTAATTGTTCAATAATCGTATTTTGATCAATCTGCAATGGTAAAGTTCTGGAATCCTCTGCACTGAGCACTGCGAGCAATTCATTCAGCTCAGCTTTTTTCTGAATTTTAAATTTGCTGTCAATAATATTTTTTTCTTGAAGATATTGGTCAAATTCAGAAGCATGCACCGGTAAGGCGACACTGCTAAAACCAGTCAAGAGTGCCAAAGCCCAATATTTTTTTTGCATTGTATAAAATCACTTTTTATTCCATTTCAACAATGATTATAAGAGCTGAGACAAAAAAAGCACCAGAGATTGGTGCTTAATTTGTGAAGATTCATCTTAAAAAATTAGTCTTTTTTCAGATTTTCATTAATCAGGAATTCAACCAAAGCTTTTTGCGCGTGCAAGCGGTTTTCAGCTTCATCCCAAACTACGGCATTTTTATGGTCAAGCAGATTTTCTGAAATCTCTTCGCCACGATGCGCAGGCAAGCAGTGCATAAACAAGCAATCCGGATGTGCAAGATCCATCAGACGTTCATTCACCTGATAATCTGCAAAGGCTTTTTCACGGATCTTTTGTTCTTCTTCCTGGCCCATGCTTGCCCAAACGTCAGTCACGATCAGATCAGCATTCACCGCTGCATCTTCAGCAGAAGGAACCAGTTCCACACAATGCGCAAATTCAGACAGGAATTTTTCTTGTGGTTCATAGCCTTTTGGCGCTGCAATTTTCAGATTAAAGCCCCACATATGTGCAGCTTCAATATAAGAGTTACACATATTGTTGCCATCACCAATCCAGGCAACAGTTTTCCCTTCGATTGAGCCACGTTGCTCTACATAAGTCTGCATATCAGCAAGTAGCTGGCAAGGATGGTGGTCATCAGTCAACGCATTAATCACAGGAACTTTCGAATAAGATGCAAAACGCTCCACGATATCATGACCGAAAGTACGGATCATTACGATATCCAGCATGCTTGAAATCACACGTGCAGAATCTTCAATCGGTTCACCACGACCTAACTGGGTATCGCGTGAAGACAGGAAAATTGCGCTGCCACCAAATTGGCTCATGCCAGCTTCAAACGAAACACGCGTACGGGTACTCGATTTTTCAAAAATCATGCCCATCACTTTACCAACAAATGGTTGGAACACTTCATTGTTATGCTGTTTGCGCTTAAGCTCAATTGCGCGTTGCAAAATCTGGTTAAGTTCTAAAGTTGATAAATCGCGTAAGGTGAGAAAGTGACGGAGAGCCATTCGTTACTCCACAATAATTGCCGAAAAACTCGATCAACAATCAGTTGTTGGTTAGTTTAAGAAAAAATACGGAATCGGCTAATATACTATAAGCAATGAAAAATGCAAAAAAACTAGACTTTTTGATGACCGTCTAAAAAGCGATCCACACAATAACTGATGTATTTGTCGATTTCCTGATCATCTTCCTGTACCGGAATTCCCATCAGAATACGCCATTCCAGATTGCGCAAAATACCAAAATACAACTGTGCCGAATATTGCGGATTCTCGCAATGCAATAAACCTTGCGCATCTGCCTGTTCTAAAGCCGTAGCAATGGCACTTTGTACATGCACCGGGCCTCGCTCATGAATATGCTGGGCAAGTTCTGGATTGCGCTGACTCTGTTCCAGCACCAGACGCATAAAGGCCGAGTTTTCAGGTTGCATGATCTGGTGATAAAAATTGATTAGCGTGTGTACTAAATAACTACGAAAATCCAGTGCCATCAATTCGATCGGAATACTGATATCTTCAAAAAACTTGATACGACGATAATCGCAGATGGCTTTAAACAAGCCTTCTTTATTGCCAAAGTATTTATAGATCGAAGCTTTGGAGCCTCCGGCATGCTGGACGATATCATCCAGAGAGACAGCGTCATAACCCCGTTCCAGAAATAGCTCGGTTGCACTGATCAGCAGCGCAATACAACGCTCATGACCACGTTTGGTCTGTGGCAGATCTTTGGCGAGCGGTTCTAGGGCAAGGTCTTGCATAGGAGATCGTACATCAACATGACAATAAAGATTGAAACGCCATCATAGCAAATATATGCACATATTTCATAATTGCGCCAGATAAGTGCGCTATTTGCTAATTAGGTAAAGCAAAACTTAAAAATTTGACTAAAGTTTTAGAGTATTTGTTCTATCGGGTTATGGAATGAGCAAGCCAAATGAGTATACTCGAATTTCAATAATTATAGCCAAGACTGTGGAAAAGGAAGATGACAGAACAAATGTCTGCAGGTTTAAGATTTAGACAAGCGCTTGAAGTCGAGAAACCATTGCAAATTATGGGCACGGTAAATGCCTATGCTGCCATGATGGCCAAACAGGTCGGTTATAAAGCCATTTATTTATCAGGTGCGGGTGTCGCGAATTATTCTTATGGTTTGCCTGACCTGGGCATGACCAGCCTGGATAATGTTCTTGAAGATGTACGCCGGATCACTGAACGTGTGGATACACCTTTACTGGTTGATATTGATACCGGTTGGGGCGGCGCATTAAATATTGCCCGAACGATCAAACAGATGATTGCAGCAGGAGCCGCTGCGGTTCATATTGAAGATCAGGTTGCACAGAAGCGTTGTGGTCATCGTCCAAATAAAGAAATCGTATCGCAACAGGAAATGGTCGATCGTATCAAAGCTGCTGTAGATGCGAAAACCGATTCAAACTTCGTGGTGATGGCGCGTACCGATGCGCTACAAAAAGAAGGCCTGCAAGCCGTGATTGACCGTGCTTCTGCCTGTGTTGAAGCGGGCGCAGATGCGATTTTTGCTGAAGCGATGACTGATATCACCATGTACCGTACAGTATGTGATGCGGTCGGTGTGCCAGTCCTGGCGAATATTACCGAATTTGGTGATACGCCGTATTATACGGTAGATGAATTGGCTGAGCAGGGCATTGGCATGGTGCTGTATCCATTGTCAGCGACACGTGCAATGCAAAAAGCCGCACTTGAAGTGATGCGTTCGGTGCGCGAACATGGTACTCAGGTAAATGTGCTGGATATCATGCAACAACGAAAAGAACTCTACGAATTTTTAGATTATCACAGCTTCGAAGACACATTAGATAAACTGTTTAAACAGGAGAATTAAAAAAATGGCTGAAGGAAAAGTACTCACTGGCGCAGGATTGCGCGGACAAGTGGCAGGTAAAACCTCACTTTCAACAGTAGGCAAAAGTGGCGCAGGCCTGACCTATCGCGGTTATGACGTACAGGATCTGGCTGAACATTGCCAGTTTGAAGAAGTCGCTTACCTGATTTTCTTCGGAGAATTGCCGACATCAGAGCAATTGGCAGCCTACAAAGCCAAACTGAAATCCTTACGCACTTTACCTCAGGCATTAAAAGAAGTCCTTGAGCGTATTCCTGCCGACTCACATCCAATGGATGTGATGCGTACTGGCGTTTCCATGCTGGGCAATCTTGAAACTGAGCAATCTTTTGAGCAGCAACAGGATATCGCAGACCGTATTTTGGCAACTTTGCCGGCAATGATCTGTTACTGGTATCGTTATAGCCATGACGGCGTGCGTATTGAAGAAAATACCGATGATGATTCAATCGGTGCGCAGTTCCTGAATCTACTGCATGGCGAAAAGCCAAATGAATTACATGAACAGGTGATGAATGTTTCCTTGATTCTGTATGCAGAGCATGAATTCAACGCTTCAACTTTTACCGCTCGTGTGTGTGCATCAACGCTGTCCGATATGCACTCTTGTATTACCGGTGCAATCGGTTCCTTGCGTGGCCCTCTACATGGCGGTGCCAACGAAGCTGCGATGGACATGATTGAAAACTGGAAGTCGCCTGAAGAAGCTGAACGTGAAATGCTGGGCATGCTGGAACGTAAAGAAAAAATCATGGGCTTCGGTCATGCGATCTATAAGGACAATGATCCGCGTAATGGCATTATTAAAGTCTGGTCTGAGCGTTTGGCCAAAGATGTCGGTGATACGGTACTTTATCCAGTCTCGGTACGCTGTGAAGAAGTCATGTGGCGTGAGAAGAAATTATTCTGTAATGCGGATTTCTTCCATGCATCTGCCTATCATTTTATGGGCATTCCAACCAAGCTGTTTACCCCGATCTTTGTTATGTCGCGTGTGACAGGCTGGGCCGCACATGTGATGGAACAACGTGCAGACAACCGTATTATCCGTCCAAGCGCGGACTATACCGGTCCTGAACTGCGTAAAGTAGTGCCAATCGCTGAACGTTCTACCGCAGCTTAATCTGTTTCTGTAGTAAAAATAAAAAATAAGGTCTCAATTGAGACCTTATTTTTTTATCGGTTTAGTTATCGACTTAACAGTGCTGGATCTTCAATGCTATAACCTGTTTCAAAAGGAATACCCAGATACTTTACTATTACTAGGGTCTTATTCTGTCGCGGAACTTTATAGGCTTGGCTAATTTTTAAGCCTTGCTGATAACTGACGGCTTGCTGAACCGGGCTTTTTTGTAAGCCGGATTTCACTTGATATTGATAGGTCCATTTTGGCACTTTTTCCTGAGGGTCATGCCAGGCAGGTGCGCTACCTTTTCTTGTCTTTAAGACCTTAAGCTGTGGCTTTGATTTTTGAACCGGATTTAATGGAACTAAACGTTTTTTGATTTTGGCAATGTCTTGATCAAACTTGCGACTGTCTTGATCATAATCGATGCGCTTGGTTTTAGGATTGATATATAAGTAATTGACCTGAACCAGCTGATTTGATTTTTGGGATTTAAAATTATAATAATACAGTTGAGGCAAGCGTCCACGACCATCAAGATAATGACGCATGATATAAAGCTTCTGTTCTTTGACTTCATAGCCTAGAACTTCAATATTTTGTGGACCGCCTACGGTAGCGAAAGCCAGAGTGGGCAAGCTCAGAGGGAGCAGAAGCAGTGCAGTTTTAATATTCATGGTCATTCCACCCTCAAAAAAATAGATTGGCATTTGATCATGCCAATCTATCTTAAAATACGGTAGAAATAATGAAGCTTATTCAGGCTATACAGTAACTTTGAAAGCTTAGCTGTTATTCAACAGATTGATCATGTCATGTGCAACCACAGCTGACAGTTTGTTGAGGCGTTCAAGTGGCGAGCCTTTTAGATAATACTGGAACTGATGGATTTGCGTGGCGTCATTAATGGCCACAAAAAATGTTCCTTCCGGTTTCTCTGGTGTCGCGCTACCACCTGGTTTAAGTAACCCTGTACAAGCGATAATCCAGTCAGCATCACGGAACATTTTTTTACCTGCTTCCGCCAGAGCAACTGTTACCGGCATAGATTCCGCAGTATGACTATTGATCAGATTCTTGGAAATGCCCAATACTGAAGTCTTGACACTTACATCGTAACAGATCAAACCACCAATCAGAATTTCGGCACCTTCTCCTTTACAAATGGAGAACTGGCTACTGAGATATCCAGAACTTGCGCTTTCGATAAAGGCAATTTTTATGTTTTTCTCTTCGAGTAAGCCGCAACAGGTTTTTATCATAGTCTCTATATTTTCTTTGTGGGAGTGATTTTAGATCAATTTAGACAGATTTTTTTTGTCGATCAACTCCAAGTATATTTATATTTTTATGAAAGTTAAAATTTTTTTCATAGATTAGTGTAATTTCATGTTGATCTGATCGCAAAATCTGAATGGTTAAAGCTTGGGCTATTTTCAAAAATAGAGGTTTCTTCTCAGGCGGAACAGTGGTAAAAATAAAAATAAAGTGCTTAGTGAAAGTAGGGTGTTGGAATGAAAACCACAGTAAAATATGTAGTCTTAAAAAGTCTTGACTATCAATTGGGTACACCATTATTTCAGGAAGAAATTGACGCTGATGGTCAATATTTTGATCAGATACCAAGCACAATTTCTTATCAGAATTTACAGTTCAAAGTAAAAAGCAAAGAGCTTAAACGTTTGCATCTGGCCGAAGAGCAGGAAGATACTCAAACGATTATCGTCAAAGTGGTCAATATCTAATAAAAACTGAATTTAATAAGCCTCTTTAAAAGAGGCTTATTAATTATCAATAGATTAATAAATATAATTACAAACAATGATTTGATCTAAGTTTATACCAAAATAATAAGTAAAAATATTTGAATTAAAGTCAAGGTAAATTCGAAACAGCTTAAGTTTTATTGGTGAGGTCATGTTAAGTATCGTATTTCCTTACACTTAAGAATATTCAAAAAGAATTGTATTTTTAATGTTTTATTTAATTTTTTAAAAATATAGAAGATTTAGATTTATTTTTATATATTTATAAATATCAATAGTATAGTTATTAAGTGGTTCTGTTTAATAACGCTTTTTAAATTTTATTAAAAATTTTCCTATATATGAAATAGGACTTAAGTTATTCCTTTTATTGGATAATAAATTTTTGACCTATAAAGTCTTTCATTATGTTTCTGTTGCATTATATCAGGTAATTTATGTTGCGCATTAATCTCCACTTCAAGTACTTATCTTACTATTTTTTACATTGAATTAATCTGTAACAGGTTAAAGGTTGGCGAAATCTGAAAAATGCGTAGAGTAGATATTAAGTCGAAATCTATCGGCTTTTAATTTAAAGCAAATAGTAAGGAATACCACCATGGCTAATAATCAACAGCAAGACCAACAGAAACAGCAGCAACAACAGCAACAGCAAAATCAACAGCGCAATCAAGATCAGCAACAACAACAGCCACAAGATGGTCAACACAATCAGCAACAGCGCGACCAGCAGCAACAACAGCAGCCGCAGCGCAATCAGCAACAAAACCAGCAAGGCCAACAGCAACAACAACAGCCACAGCAAAACAGTAACCAACAGCAACAACGTTCACGTAATCAACAAGATCAGTGAAAACCACAGCGTTAATTCTTTTTAAGATATACGCTCTTCATAAAAAAACCGCCTGAATCAGGCGGTTTTTTATAAATTTCATTTCACAATTAGACTAAGTATTTATTAACACTGAATATTGGCTTTTAGCTTGTAGAAATTCAAGGCATTGTCTAGGTCTGTGAGCAACTCTTTTTCTGTATATTCCTTGGGTGCAAGTTTTAGCAGAGCAAGCATGTAGTTATTTTTATATTCTTTAGGATATTGTTCACACAGGATGCGTGTTCTTTCTTCCAGACTAATTGTTGAAGAGTCGAGTTTGTCCAGATAAGCACTGAGTTGATTATCTGACTGTTCAAACTGCGCTTTAATATTTGCAGCAGCCTCGGCTGAATTCTCTGCTTGCTGTTTTTGGCAGCCGCTTATTGCCAGACTCATCAATAAAGTAATTAATATGCGATTTTTCATGCTGCCAAAATATTGTTATTGCTCATATGAAAAATTATAGAGAGAAAAGACTAAAAAGAAAGCAATGATCTATAAACTTTATGAGACATTGAACATTCATAACATCCGATATTGACTGAAATAAGGAATTTTCTTCTAAAAATCTAAATTAACCCATTCTCACTTATAGGTTTAGCAATTCTTCTTGGGTTTTGGTTATTTAGTAATCTTATTTTCTCATTAAAAATATTTTTGGATAAATTACAGTCATTTAATTAACAAAAGTAATGGTTTTTTCATATTTTGAAACATTGCATCTATATATCCTACACAGATCGGCTGCATGGCTAGTGATATCTTGGCGTCATTCTAAGAACTTAATGAAAATAATTAAAAATCAGCATATTATAAGGCCTGTTTAATTTAGGAGAGTTAAACAGGCTTTTTCTTTTCCGTCTTAAATCTGGTTTTTTCTTTGCTGATTGTATTTTTTGGTCATTCTCTTTCACATAAGTTTTCATACACAACATAAAGCCTGAAAATTTCCTCAGGAGAGATACATGAATAGATGTTATTTATATATCTCTTTTCACGAAAAGACAGGACAAAGCTATGATGAGATGTATATGCGCATTTGGCATGGGCGTAATGGTTGGTTGTTGTTTTAAATCTTGCAAAGAGAAAATGTGTCAGATGATGAGCAGCAAGCATTGTAAAAGTGATCATTGTAAAAAAGATCAGACGACTCAAGCTGAAGAGCCTGTACAAACTTAGCCCAAAAGCTTCAATTTTACTGAAAGGCTAAACAGAGCTGAGTACTGAAGTTGTTCTAGATCGCTGATCCAATCATTTTATATTGAATCATTCTATATTTAAAGCAATAAAGCTTGATCCTAGATTGAGCTTTTTACACTTAGGAGAAAAACATGATGCAATTTATATTTTGTTTATTTGGTCTTCATGGTGCGACTGAAATTAACTACACGTGTGACCATGATGAGGTCAAACAGTGTCGTGATTGCTTGAAAAATATTGAATAATGTGCCAAATCATCAGACATCTTAATGAAGATCAATCCCCGTTCAATCATCAGTTGGCGGGGTTTTTCTTTACTGATGAAATTTTTGGATATAAACATAATTTCTCACAAGGAATACTTTATAAAAGAATCATTTCAATAGGATTACGTTTTGATAAATTCTTAGCTGCTTAGAACTGGAATACAATAAAATTTATGCGTGTGATCACCCATGCTCGAATTCTTGAAGCAATTCAAAAGAGGCCACAGGCTGAAACTGCATTAGCTGGTGGGGATTGACTGATTAAGGCCAAGCATCCTAAAGGTTTTACTGAAATGAAAAGACTTTTTCCGGCAGTGGATAAGCTTAGAAAATTTCATGTATTCGATATCGGCTCGCACGCGAATTCATATTCTTTGCTGTACCATCTACGATCAGGCTGAACAGCTTATTTGCTCAGATGGACTTCAGGAATTGTGAAATGTAAAAGAGCACTTGAAGGAAAGTTTGTCTTTTAAAAAAACTGAATGTGCAACATAAATAACATTGATGTTTAGCAGCAGATGTCATATTTATCTCTTAATAGATATATGAAGGAGATACATATGACAAATAAGCCAGAGCAAGAATCAAATCCGCATAAAGAATCAAATGATGACAAGGGTAATCAGGCATCTTATAAGCATGTCAAACCAGAGAAGAAACCCAATGCAGAACCGGAAAATCCATTGAGAGAGCAAAAATAGCTTTTTCACATGGACGAAGCCCTAACTTGGTTTAGGGCTTTTTAATTTCCCGATAAACGTTGATCTCTAGGCTTTGCAATAAACTCTTTCATTTCAAAGAAAAATTCATGGGCTTGTTCATGATCGCAGTGCAACCAGTCATGTCGTGATTCTTCCGGAATTACAATAATCGAGCGTTTTTCGTCATTCGGGTCATGAAACTGTTTCATAAAGGGATGTTGATCTGAATTTATGGTTAGCATCGAAAATGATCTGATCTTCTCACCATCAATGTGTGCGTCATCATAAATCGCCGCAACGGTAAAAGGATTGCCATCTTCACGTGAAATACCAAACCAGTGCGGTTTACCCTCTATATATTTAGGTTCATAGAATGTATCGACCGGTACTAAAGCAAACTGGTTGTTTTTCCAGGCATGTCGAAAACTTGGTTTGGATGCTACTGTTTCTGTCCGTGCATTATAAGTATGCCGGCCATATTTTAGTTCTTTCGCCCAGGTTGGAATCAGTCCGAAACGTGCGATATCCAGCTCATACTCGTCAGCACCACGCATAATGATTGGTGCGGGTGCTAAAGGATAAATATGCGTTTTCATGCCCAGTTCGAGTTGCTCTTCATGAATATCTAATAAGGAAAGACGTTTTTTTGAGGGGAATTCATAGTTCGAGCACATAAATAACCTCTTTCATTCTAATTATTGTCTGCTAAAGAACTAAGGTATAAAAATGATGGGCTCAAAACAATTCGAAAGCGTAAGTGTAGTTTTAACACAAAGTAAGAATACGGATTAACATTAGTTTATCTTCTTTATAGAATAGTATTCCTTTAAAGGACTATTCTATAAATATGAAGATTAAAATATTTGCGTTTTTAATGATTAAATGCAAAAGCTCACCAAGTTATTTTGTAGGGCAGGTGCTCAAAGCTTTTCCTTGTCCAACTGAATTGATAAAGTTTCCAATCAGAAATTCACTCTGTCTTAAGGAATCACGATGATCTCCATTTTTGACTAGATGGAAGGCGATAGATTTCTGCTTCGTACATACCTGCTGATAGTAAGCATAAGTACCACGATCATCGACCAGTTGATCTTTCTCACCTTGTACCAGCAGAACCGGCACAGTCGGTGTCATATTCTCAATAGACTGTTCTTTTAAATAATTGGTCAAAGGTGCCAGATTTATATTTGATTTAAAGACAGTCTTAGGTGCTTGTTTTAGGTCAGATTGTAATTCTGACAAACAGCGACTGCGTGCATGATTAAGAATTTCTTCCATTTCTGGGCTAACTAAATTTGCTGGAGCAAGCATCGGGTCTGCAGCTTCTGCTCCTAAAAGCACAATTGGAAAAAATGCGGCGACATCAGTCGTGATTTGCGAATTGCTGGCAACATATTCAGCGATTCCTTCATATTGGTAACCGCCCGGTGCTAGTGCAATTGCCCCGCGAAGATCAAATTCAGGTGCATCTTTTTGACCGGCCGCAGCAATTTTAAGAGATGCTGCACCTCCTTGACTATGACCCATAACATACCAATTTTTACTAAAGCTATAAGGCTTTAAATGGTGGATCGCTCGTACAGCATCTACGACAGTATGCAACTGACTTCGCGCATTCATATAAGGATGACCGCCCGGAGTGCCTAAACCTTGATAATCAGGTGCAATGACTGCATAGCCGCGAGCGAGCCAGGCATTCAGTGCTTTAGCAGCGATTTGCTGATAGACATGGACTGGCCCACCCACATAATCCCCAGAGGGTGCACATGTATCAGCAACGCCAGTTGTACCATGCGCCCAAGCCAGAACAGGCCATCCATCTTTTGGGACTTTGCCTTTAGGTAACAAGATATAGCCTGAAGTGACGATGGGCTCGGATTTTGTGCCACGACTGCGATAATTGATTAAGAAACGTTGTGAGGCATTCGTAAACAGATCGGTATTTTGTTCTTGTATAGATAATATTGTACCCGGTATTTTTTCCGAAATATGAGATGCTTGGATTTTACTGTTATCGGGAAGTGGAGGAGGAGAGGCCATTATATATGTTGAGCCTAAACATAAACAGCTCATGATCAATTGAATAATAGGAGATTTAATTTTCATCACTGAACCATTTTCCTTTTTATAATGTCATTTTTAATGTAGCAGCTTTATTTATGTTTCTAAATTAACTCTGCACAAAGTTTGTAAACTAAAGCTTTTAAGTTAAGGCGAATGAGCAGTACAACTGGTTATTTTAGTCTAGCTGATAGCTTCATATAAGCACTTATATTTTAATGTGCTTCTGATCTGTGAGTAGAATTCATATCATGTCTAACTTTACTAATACGATCATAAATCACTTTTCGCATTCGGTTTATTACTCCCAGAGGTTTGTGCTCCGGTAGTGTATGCCATGGTGTAAAAGAGAGGTTTTCACAGAACTTGTTTTGTTCAGGCGTATCAAAAACTTGCTGAGGAATATGAATAGTGGCTACCTTGTAAAAAGGCGCCTCAATTTCTTGCCATTCAGTCATGGAATCTTCGACCGACATGGTGTTTGAGGTTCTAGGCTGTACCAAAAACTCCATACATGCTTCACTTTTTTGCAAATATTTGCGCAGGTTTTCTCTTAGAAAATTATGATGGGGAGCATGTGGAAGAGGATCTGTCACTGTCGAACATGTTTGAGCTGAATACTTTACAGCTTGACGATCAGTGCCTATTCCTAATTGATAGGGCACCATAGACCAATATCTAGTTTGCAAAGGATTAGAAATTTTATTTCTCGTATTTAAGGCAATCCAGGTTCCTTTAGCTCCTAATGCAAAAGGAATATGCAACTTATTGAAAAATCTATCGCTATTTATATCTTGCATAAATGACATATATCGGACTGGATCATTCACAAAAAAGACAGGATGATTGATCATAATGAAATCTTGAGTAGAGGTTTCATCATCTAAAAGCTTTTCTCCCGGTACAGCCAGAAGTTTTATCGCCATGCCACGGGCATCTTTTTTAATATCTGCTTGTTGGGCATCTTTAGAACCATTAGAGAAACGAATCCAGGCTTGATATGTTTTTCCCGGAATAAAAACACCTTGAACCAAGTTTTTAGGAAGAACTTCATCTACTTTGAATTCTGCACGTACACAACCATGTGCTTTGGGATGGGCATCACGTAGCGCGATACCTGTGGAATATTCTTTCCGAATCGATATCTCAATTATATCTGCGATTTTTTCAGTTATGTTTGCTTCATCAGGATAAAGACTTTCACTTAAATGATGATCTATATTGGGATGAATATTATCTTTTGGAGAGTTAGATGCTATAGGGGAAGTGTTAGCATATGCAGCACTACAAATACTTATTGCCATTAGAGGGAGGAAGACTAGACCCGAGCATATAGGTTTTATAAAGTTAGGCATTGATTTTCTCCTTGCTATAAAGCTAGAGTTAGTTTTAATTTTTTAGCCTATGATCTGAAAATTCTTTGGACATACTTTAGCCATAAAATAATGATAATGTCTGTGTAATTATTGATCTTCAGATTTAAAGTCCATCCAACTCCTTTCTAAAAATGTTTCCATTCTTTATCGTGTGCTCAATATAGAAGCCGATTTATGTTCTTACTTTAATTTAACTCAGCACAGAGTTTTTTACTTTAGCAAAATTTAGCCATAAACTTATGAAAATTTATTTTTAGAATAATGCGAGATGCTCGTAGAAAAATCAAGAGTCGTTGAATACAGTGCTATAGAAATTTATTGAGTTTAAAATTTTGAAAATATTAGGATATATAAATCAATGCCAGTTCTAGCAATCCAGCATAGACTCAGTGGATTTTACTTTTTTTATAATATACCTGTGGTATTTTAGTTTTTATAATGATAAATATAATCAGTAGCTTACTTTGATTTTGATGGTCGTTTTATAGTGAAATTTTTCAGCTTGTAGACTATTTGTAGACTGTTGAGAAACATGCTTAAATCAGAACTGCTAAAGGTTACTGGAAGACTCATGAAACTCAACAAGTCAAATGTTGATGCTATCCCATTGACTGAATCTGGTCAAAAAATTTATAGAGATTCAGAATTGATTGGTTTTGGCGTCCGGGCAACAAATAAATCTAAATCCTATATTATTGAGCGCCGTCATGCAGGGGAGCTTTTTCGAGTGGTCCTTGGAAAGACTAATGAGTTATCCGCATTAGCTGCAAGAGCCAAGGCTCAAATGATTCTGGCCAAGATTGCTAATGGGGAATATGTGCGCCCAGGCAAAGCAAAAGAAATTAATAATGCTTTGGATCTTACTGTGCAGGATGCTCTAGATATCTACTTAAGGAAAAATGACTTTAAGCCAAAGACTGTGCGTCAATACAATAAATATTTTGATCTATACTTGGGCTGGTCTAATAAGAAGTTATTTGAAATTACAAAAAATGAAGTCTTAGATAAATTTCTTGAGGTCACAAATATCAGTCCATCATCTGCGAATGGAGCAGTTTCGCTGTTGGGTACCTTATGGAAGTATATGCATGTGCTTTATTCCAGCGATGATGATCCGATTCTAAAAACAAATCCGGTTGATGTGATTGCTATCACAAAAGGATGGAATGTCATTGAACGTCGTGATCGCCATCTGCATAAGGATGTTATCTACAAATATTACAATGCAGTTCTGAACTATCAGGATGAGCTTAATTTAGAAAACACGGCACGTTCAAATACTCACAGAGATATTTTATTATTCGCTATGTATACAGGTTGCCGTCGCCAGGAAGTATGTCAATTAAAATGGACTGATATAAACTTTAAAAATGGTACTGTAATTTTTAAAGATACTAAGAACGGGAGTGATCACTTATTCCCAATTGGGGATCATCTCTTACTTATCTTAAAAGATCGGTTTTTGCTTCGTGAAAACGATTGGGTATTTCCGGCAACCAAAATTCCCACTTCAGCAAATATACATGCCACTAAGGTTGATCGCATCTTAAATGTTGTAGGTGAGCAAGTTGGATATTATGTATCAATGCATGATTTCCGACGTACATTCGCAACGATTTGCAATCTGCTTCGTTTCAATATCTATGTAACCAAGCGACTGCTAAATCATACGACCAGGCCTAGAGTGGACGTAACCGGAGGATATGTTCAGATTCCTATGGAGGAATTAAAAGCATCTATGAATATGATTGAGGCGGTATATCAAGGAAAGATCAATTGCTTTGATTATGAAAGTGTCTGGGATGAAAGATTGAAACAAATAAAAGCCCCTAACTAAGGGGCTTGTTTTATGCGTATTGGGCCGTGCAATGAACAGTGCGGCTATGCTCATAAGCCAGCACGTCACGTTTCTTATATGCCACACGACGACCGATTTTAGTATATGGCAAGTCAGATCCATCACACCGCATTCTTGCTAAAGTCCAGGGTGAGCAACCCAGATAAAGTGCTACAACTTCCTGGCTAAAATTCTGATCTTCGGGAGCACCAATGAACCATTCAAGCATTGAGCTTTTTTCCTTCTCAGAAGATTCTTGCAAATTCCTTAAGGCCATTTAAGACACCTCCTTTAAGCTTTTTACTACTGTTTCCGGCAATCCATACACATCTTTAAAAGCTTGATCAAAACCACCGTCAGCAATGAATTGATCCATGAGATTTACTTGCTTATCGATATTGCTATCTTCACAAGGCTCACATGGTTTTTGAATATCAATCATTGTTTTCTCCTTGAGCCTTCAAGTATTCAAATTTTGCATCTGCCCAGTTCTTTGCATCATATGGGCTTAAACCTTTTTTCTTGCACCAATCAGCGCACCAGAGCCATTGCGCATCATCAAATTGAGTAGGCTCAATGACTCGTTTAGAACTACTATCCATCACGCCACCTCATAGAAGCGCTTGGCTTCTTCAAAATTTGATGTAGTAAGTGGTGATGAGCCTTTTTTGTAGCATTCAACAATCTCACCATATTTAAAAACTTTGCATGCTGTTGGTAGGTCAAAGCACTGGTACATCGGCTCTTTAAACCAATCTTCTGTGTAAAACATTTGTTCTTGGTGGTCTTCGGCTGTGCCTTCCCATTCTTGAACCTGAAAGTATTCATCAAATGATTCGATCATGAACTGATTGCCTTCAGCCTTAGTCATTGCTCTGTAACGAGCCAAAGCACGTTCAGCAATTTCTTTTGATACGGCAGGTGACTGCTCATGCGGACTATCATCTTCAGGGCAGATTCCTACGCACCACAATTTATTCTTTTCCATCACGCCACCTTCACATCTAAATAATCAGGGTTATCTAGGTGTTCTTCATATTCATCGAATAGCGCCTGACATGCTGCATTACCTGTTAAATCTTTCTTTAAGAGCACGTAACTCAGTGTCTTGCGTGTGCCTTTGCCGCTAAATGTCGAGCTGCCATCCGCAAGTTCATTTTTGGTATAACCCAATTTTTCTAGCCACAGCTTGAAACCAACTTCATGCTTCTTTTTAATTCTGAAGATCATCTGTACCCCCAGGTGTTCGCAAAATTTCGAAGGCAATCATCAATACCGAATAGGTTGATGTTGCGGTAAGTTCTAACCCGACCTTTGTGCTGCACAAGCAGCACGCGGGTCATTGAAGAGTAGGAGTAACTCATGGCGTTAGCGCCGCTTCTTGTGCTTCATACGCAGAATTGATTTGTGAGATATGTTCTTCAGTCATCTGAGCCGTGAAGGGTTCAAAGCGTGAAGCCATAATTGCGTTAAGCTCCTCCAGATCGGTCGTGTTGCTGATCTCGTTAATTACTGACTGAATTGATTCATCAGGAAAAGCCTGAGCGGCTTTTAGCTCTTTACGCTTAGCTTTAAATACTTCACCGATTTCAGACTTAGCTGGCTCACCTAAATTCAACTCAGCAATGTCAGCACCGATCTGATCGAGTTCCTCAAGAGAAGTGGCGTTATCAATACGTTGGTAATACGGGGTTAGGTCAATTTCTGTAGCCACCGACTCGACAGCATCTTTCTTTTTGGCCATGCGCGCTTTCAGCGATGACGATCCGCTATTTGCCTTCGTTGTACTGGTTTCTGGTGCAGTGGGAGTAATATCGATTTCCTTATCCTTTTCCTCTTCAGCAATTGCCATACCTTTAAGCACATCCGGGAATACGTCACGAAGGGCATAAGAGCGTGCACGTAGCTTTAACATGCGTTTTGGATATTGTGTCCAAGGCCCTTGTTTACCTGATAGACCTGCCTTTTTCGCATCCTCCATTGTGAATACTGAAGTAACTGGTTCTTCATTTTTCCGCTTCACAGTTACAGTGGCTTTTTGACCATCTTCGGAAATCTCCTCACGGATGAAGTCGAGTAGACCAGATCCACGAACAAGGGCAAGCATTGCATCACCCCAGATAGAAGGGCGACCATTAATCACGGCAATGTTTTGCATAGCTTGTAATGGCTGCAAGCCAATTTCAGCACCCCATTGCATAGCAACAAGAATGTTCCCAGGCTTGCGCTGGTAGTCCTTCGGCACAATGTCAGACTCGGCAAGGATGCCGGCAATCTGCATTGCTTCTTGCAGGTTGTTCGGAGTTAAGAAATTAACGGCAGCGTTTTGGCCTGTTTTAACAATTGAGTTCATATTCTTCTACCTTAAATCTTAATTAATGCGCAGCACGCGAGTGCTTGAAGTCTTCACAAATTGTTCGTAAATATCCGGGTGAGCGGCTTTCAGTGCTTTGCTATCTAGGGTGTTGCGTTCTTGGTATTTGAATGTTGCTAGACGCTTTTCCTCAGCAATAATCATCTCCGCATCTTCCATGCGGGTGCAGATTTGTAGCTTAAGGGTATCTAACTCACCACTGGCTTCTTTGATCGTGGCGTTTAGGTCCTTATATTCAGCGACCAGCTGAGCAAGGTCGTCATCTGCCTGTAGTGCCTGATCAGGATTATGAGTAGACCAGCGATGCAGAACATCATCAAACGTGGTTGGAGCTGGTGGTACGTCAGCCTGAACATGCTCATTCCAGAACTTTGAGCATTCATCTGTGAGCATTTCAAACAGCTCAGGATCGAATGCGACCTGATAGCTACGGAACTTCTGACCACCGATCAGCACACCCAAGCCACACATCGAAGCGCCTGTAATACCCATGTACCACTGCACTTGCGTCAGGTAGTAATCTGGCACCTGTTCAGACTGCTCATCACCCCACAATTTAGCCAGGTACTGGTTAGCAGTCTTGCATTCTAGAATACGGTCAGTGGTCAGCTTTCCATCTTTGATACGGACATTACCTGCAATTTCTGGATTGATAATGGCACGGTCAATATTGGCACGCATCCAGTCATGTTCAGGGTGAGCAATCGTTGCATTAACACGCTGTACCTTTACGCCGTTTCGTTTGGCGTACTCCTTTGCCACAATGTCTTCAAGCATGTTGCCCCAGTAGGCCGGTTCGCTGGTGCTGTCTTTTAGTTCAGAGCGACCGGTCTTGTCCAGCCAAAGCTGATACGGTGAGCTATATTTGCTTAAGCCCAAGATTGCCGCCACATCAGAACCACCAATACCAAGACGACGTGACTGCAACCATTCTTGACGAGCATCTTCAATGCTTTGTAAATTTACTTGAGTATTCACTTTACACCTCCAACAGCTTTAACAATCGCTTCAGCTTGATAAGCAGCTTCTTTGTCCGCTGCATAGCCAGCCATTAAGGCAAGGCCCATAAAGATTGAAAATAAAAGGAGCCATGCAGCTACATTCGAAGCGACTTCTTTCGCTACAGATTTAGGTTTTGGATGTTGGTACAAGCGCTCAGATGTTTGGCGCGACTGGCCGAACTCCGGCAGGTTGCTTTGAATAGGATTTTTGTTCATAATTGATCTCGCAGTTATCTGTAAAAGCGCTTCGGGTCTCAAACTTCGGCGCTTTTTTGTTGTCTACGAGAACTAAAGTAAGTTAACTTACCTAATAAGTCAATACAAATGGTAATAAAAATTACTTTTGTGTTTTAATAGACAAAAGAAAACCCATCACAGGGATGGGTTGTTTGGAGTTTATTGAGATGACTAGAGAAGAGTTTCGGGCGAATCTATATCAAACATATGTGTCTTTAGGTACACATGATCATGTACTGATACAGGAGTACATAAATATAGCTGAAGCTTATGTATTCGATAATAAGCAGCTCACTATTACTGATCAAGAGGCGATGGTTTCAAGACTTACCGAAAGTCAAAATTAGTTATCTGAACCAATTATCTTCAAGCATTCAGTATAAATTTCTTTCCAGTACTCAACTTCACCGGATCGAATATTATCCTTCATATTTTGAGTTAATTGATGGGACAATCGTGTTTGTATAATTTTATCAGCCATCTCAATAGCTAAGCGTTTTTCTTCAATTGAAGGCATATTTTTCTCCACCCGATCCAAGAGCCGCGTCGGGTTCGCATTTTTTATTAATTAGTCTCAGGTGATTTGCTTAGGGCTTTATCCTGATACATTTTTTCATCTGCCTCTATGATAGCTGCTGATAGACCGTATGTGGGATTTCGCATTGCAAAACCAATTGCAGCACTAATGCCAGCTTTTGCAATAGCAGTTTGAATTCTGGTTGCAAGTTTATCCGCATTTTCTCGGCTGGTTTCAATACTAAGTACAGCAAATTCATCACCACCTAGACGAGCGACAATATCATTATTGCGTACAGTGTTTTTGAGGGTTAAAGCCATTCTTTGAATGAGTTCATCACCTGCAGCATGCCCCAAAGTATCATTGGTGATCTTGAGGTCATTAAGATCAATCATAAGAATAGCAACAGGGTGACCATATCGTTTGCAGCGCTTTTCTTCTAATTCAATTAACTGGTCCCAAGCACGACGGTTAAAAAGGCCAGTCATCGGATCGGACAATGCCTCCATTTCAAACCGTTCAGCTTTACGTATGTACTCAGCGGCTTTTAATTCAGCTTGAATATTATAGCTAAGCACTTGTGCTAGCAGCTCAAATAATGGAGCTTCCTCGACCAGATTTTTAGATTGAGGTTCAGGATCGATTGCACAGAGAGTGCCAAAAAGGGACCCATCTTCTTTATACAGAGGTTGGCCGATATAGGCTTTAATTGGGACTAAGTGATTTATAGGTGCGTCTACGTAAACTTGAATATCAGGTGAATAGGGGGCAATGCGGGGCGCATTATTTTGTACCATGTGTGAGCAGAAAGAATCTGCCCATCGAAATACTTGTCCTGGCTTAACGTTATAGCCATTATCTTCACTTAGTAACACGATCCAGTCATCACCTTCGGTACGGGTAATCATCCATAACTTAAATCCAAATCGTTGAGATAAGAATTTTAAAATGGCTTGGCCAGCCTCTTCGAAATTCTTAAAGTTAATATTATTCATTAAGTTAGTCCGATGTTTGTACTAAGAGAGATGTGAAAAAAACAATTTTTAGACTACAGCGTCATATATTATAATTTTAAACTGATTAGCTCACTAATTATTCAAAAATTTAACTCACTTTACTTAAAATTTTTAGAAATTCCATCGGCTAATAAATAGGAATATTACTTCATATAATAAAAAGATAACCCACCACTGGGGTGAATTATCCTGCAACAATAATCTTATTTTTTGTATTCAGTAATACTGATAGGTTTGTCTTTCATAAACTCTACAATACCTTCACCAGCTTTGAAGTGAATTGAAACGCCGTCATCATTGGCCAAACGCATACCACTTCCTGAAATAGCTCGTTTAAGGTGATAAACCTTGCCAGAATTATCTGTCATTTCTGCGGTTTCAAAATTATCTGAAGATTTCAATTCAACTGTAAGATCCATTGGACCAGTAAAGTTAATTACCTGAGTTTCAGCTGGAGTATTGCTCACAACTTTTTCTTGCACCACTTCGTTTTTTGGATTTGAAGTACAGCCAGTAATCGCTAATCCTAACAATGCTGCACCTAACAAATATTTCATTGAGACTTACCTTTCTATTTATGAATCATAGGTATCTTTATACTAATTGTTATAATGTAACATTTAAAGGCAAGGTTACACTTACCTTACATAAAGAAAAACCCGACGTAAAGTCGGGTTAGTGATGCTTTGCTTTGTTATTACAGGCCAGGTCATGAGAGGCCTTAAGCTCAATATAAAGATTTAATATTTCAGCAGTAAGAAAGTTTTAGCACTGAATAGAATCTTTCTCTTTGTAGTGATCTAAAACCAAATCCATATCAGCCAGAAGTGCAGCTTCAGAGTATTCACCGGGTGATAGCTTTAACAAGTTAGGCATATAGTTTTTTTCATACTCGCGCGGGTAGTCTCTGCATAAAATTTTAATTCGCGCATCTTAAGTGGTGAACTCTGACTCAAGCTTTTCTATGTATTTACTAAGAATATTATCTGAGTTCTCAAGAGTTGCTGTGTAGATGATTGGATCTATGTCTTCAGTTGGTTGCTTCTGGCAGCCGGTAAGAGCTAAAAACAAGAGTAGGGTGATAAGCGGGATGTGTTTCATAGTTATAGTTTTATTGTTATTGGACTTTGAATTATAAGTGAGTTTGGGAAAAAGAAAACCCACCGGCAGGGTGGGCGAAGTAGAGCTTAAATTTACTGATTAAGTATTTATTGTTACTTTTGTTTGATTATCAACAGTGTTCAGGTTTTCTATTTTGTTGATAATGGCCGAATAAATATCAATATCTTCTTTACAATCTATACTGATAATTAATGAATACCGAATTTTATTCTTCCATCTTTCTTTAGCTTTTGCGCTTTTCCACCATCCTGACACGGGATAGATTGCAATAGTATTCATTGTCATTAGCTCAGCAGCTGTGCCTTTCCAAATATCTGAGTGGATAGAACCTTTGGTTCTTAAATTAGCACCCAATAGCCAACCTTTAGACTCTGAATCAGAATTTTTATATTCATCATATACGTCTTCTTTGTTAATACTAGCTTTAAAATTTTCTAAAGTTTGGTTTGGACTGATAAACTTGAATCGTAGACCATGGGATTGATAGGAAAATCTACTTTTATATCCCTTATTCTGTGGGTTAGGTTCAATGAAGTATGAAAGTGTAATTTTCAATTCAACATTTGAATTTGCTATATTACGAAGAGCCTCGATTGGCCAAGGTAGTTGTATTAAATGCCATTCATTAAGTGAAATATGTGACCCTTTCCCTTTTTTAAAGGGTTTTAGGGTATTTTGAAGTACAACATGAGCATGGTTTTCGTAACTATTTAAAGCCTTGTCAATATTCGGAACACCATAGCCCACTGTTCGTAGGATAGTATCTAAAGCGACGCTTTTCGGTAAATTATCGTTTTCTCTATATTTTTTATAAATATCACGAATAGCTCGAGTATACCTACACGAATGAACTAAAAGTCCTCTAATAGTTTCTGGCCAATAGGTTGGGTATTTGTCAGCTATTAAGGCTGCATAATGTGAACCTAGAGCAGTAGCAGCACTACTGTCCAAATGACTATCAAAAGGGAGGTTCATATCACCAGAAGTTGTCAAGACAGATACATCATCATGATTTGTAATATCTGGTGGAGTAATAGGTGACAAAATTCTATTACCTCCCTCTAGAACAAACTCAGGCTTTAAGGGAGCTTGCTTTCTCCACTCCCAATTTACAGATGTTCTAGTTGAAGGTGAAATATCACCTTTTTCACTCCATGGTTGCCAATTATTATAATTTGGATCTTTAATAGTACTTAAGGCTGTTATAGAGCCCACAGTAATGGCATTCCAACTTTGTGCAGGATCTTCAATTTTGGCCAAATGAGCTTGATCCCAAAGTCCAACTGTAGGATCTAAATCAATATTGTTGCCGGTTGAAATTATAAAAAGACGCTTAGGTGATTGGCTATATTCACCAAATGAAAATCTATCAATCTCTGATGACCATGATGAAGGGGTACCTGTGTTATTAGGATTTGCAGAAATAGCTAAGGAATAGATACGGTTCTTAATATGAGTATTATTAATTTCAATTTTATAAGAAGTTTCGGTTGTTATAGCACCGTACAGCTCAGGCTTATTAAAGCCTTGAGGTGGAAGTATCCGTGCAGACTCGATGACATGATTAATTTTGATAACATCATTGCTCTCCAAAAGTTCTTGAAGAGATCCTAGTCCAGCAATACCTGCCTGCATTGAACCATGTGGCGCGTAAGGCTTCCTTTCGTATATTTTTGGTTTTATATCATATTTAGGCCACGATGGATTATATGATATAGATAGCTGATCTGAACAAATTAGCTTAAGTAGAGGGTGATTATAATTGACGCCGGTATCCAGAATACATACTGAAGTTGTTGGCTCATTTTTTGTTGATATTCGTGAGACTAAGTCATTTATCCAATCATTCTGATCAATACTATTTAGATTTACAAAAAAACTAGGTGTTTCTGGAACATATCTTAATTCTAGTAAATTGGTCATTAGAAAGAGTGATTTTTCTAATTGAGCAATATTAGATTTGATTAAGAAAACCATATTGTTAAAAAAATTTAAATAACTGTTCCCTAAATCCGCATTAATTGATTCAGCGAAGGATTTTACCTGTTCAAAGGTATACTCTGGATTGTCATCAATTTTTTTGATCCAAACTTCCCACCAAATAGTTTGTTGTTTATCTTTAGGAAAATATTCAATTGAATCAGTCCAAAAATCTTTGATACTAGACAATTTAATATGATCAATACTATTCAATAAAGGTTTATTTCTTGGATTTACAGCTGGATCATCACTAATGGTATTAATATATTCATTTATTTTTTTTAAAAAAGCTGTTCTTTTATTATCAGGAATGAAAATGGTAGCTTCTTCAATTTGAGTTAAATCATTGAATTGAACATTCGCTAAATGTATATCTCTAGTGTCTATGGAATCTAAAGGAAGATTAAAGTTAGGTGAGCTACTAATCGTCAAGTAAATGCCATTATGTTGAATATCTCCAATATCTTGAAAAGTCTCAAATTTCTTTTGATTAAACTCGTGTTCAGCTTCAGAAAATTCTATTAGTAAATTATTGGCATGCAGAGCGTAGTTACGAGTCGGGATAGGGGACTTGGGTACATTGTTTTTAGATGTATAACTGAAATTATGGTTTTCACTATTAAAAATAATATGACGCTTCTTACCCATTATATTCCCACTTAAGTTCTATGTTATATATTTATTTCATCCTTCTACCTAATGAAGAAAGAAATATTTTGTTTGTAAAGTAACCATTATTATAAAGAATAGATTCTTTAGCTGCATCATCAAATGCTTTAGAAATATCGCCCAAACTTAGATTTAGTGAAGATTTATTTATTTCATCCCAATTTAAGGTTTCGTGTTTCAAAAAGCTAATTTTAGAATCTATGAAACGCTTAACCTCATCGTGACTTGGTTTTTTAAAAATAATTATGTCATCAAACCGTCTATTAAGAGCAGCATCTAACAACTCTGGATGGTTAGTAGCCGCAATAATAATACTTTCAGTATTCGTTTGCTCTAAAAGAATTAAGAAAGAATTTAATATTCTCCGAATTTCGCCAACATCATTTGTCAGGTTACGTTGAGAGCCTATAGCATCAAACTCATCGAATAAATAAACACCAATATTGTTGCTCATAAACTCAAAAATATTTCTCAGTTTACTAGCAGTTTCACCCATGAATTTAGTTATTAATGACTCTAATACAACACGATACAAAGGAATTTTAAGCTCAGAAGCTAGAATATTAGCTGTTAGTGTTTTTCCTGTACCAGGTGCACCTACAAACAAAATTTTATTTCTAGGTTTTAGTTCAAATTTTTTAAGTAAATTCTTTTGTTTTTGCTCCGTTATGATCATATTAATACGTTCTAAAGTTTCACTCTCAAGTACCAAACTTAGTTTATTAACATGCGGCATAGAAAAGTCAAATAACCCATCTAATTCTTTTTTAGTTTCATAATTAGTGAATAAATCTTGATTTGATGTAGCTTTAAACTGATATGTTTCAATTAAATTTTTTATGTCATTTGCAAGTTTATTGTGGCCTAATCTAGCTTCGCGTGCAGCAATTTGGAGTGCTGTAGCATAAAACCTTTGGTTGTCATTTTCACCATGGCTTTTAATAAGCATTTTAATTTGATCTGCTGTAGCCATTAGTGTAACTCCATAAAGAAAGAAGCATGTAAATGCAAGAGGGAGAATATCATACTGTGGGTACTACTTTATAATTAAACATTCCCACATAACTCAACTATGTTACCCAAACCGCATATAGTGGCTTTTATTTATCCACCCAACAAAAAATGATTGGGGATTTAGAGCGCAGAATACTTTTCTAAAAACTCATCTATCCATCCTTGTGCCACTTCAAGATTGGTTATGTCCGCCAACTTTAGATTAGTCTCTTCTGCTTCGTTAAAGCCCTCAATAATAGCTTCAAAGATATTTGCCTCACTAATGACCTCGCGTGCTATTTCAGCAGCGTCATAGCTTTGCTTGGCCTTCTTAAGCGAAGCTATTTGCTTATCAATCCCTTCACCGATTTTACCTAATGCCAACTTAAACTCTTGACGATTAATTGTTAGCGCAGTTTTGGATTTATTAAGTGTTGCGATCATTGTGGTTTCCTTCTTTTTTTTGGGGGCTACTATATTCAACATCTTGATAAAACCCAAGCCGCCTATAGCGTCTTTTAGTCACCGGTGAATTATTTTTCAAACATCCCGATATAATCCAACGACCTTACCAACAAGCTTGCAACCCAGGATCAATGGCATAGTCTTTTCCGGCCAATCAGGATTTAAAGGTTGTAAATACATATTGCCACTTTCAACAATCAACTTTTTGAAAGTTGCTTCTGCATCACCTTCGCAAGACATAATCACCAGATCGCCAGTTTTCAATTCATCTGGCTGAAAATCAGGATTTACATAAATCTTATCGCCTGGGCGAAAGTCTGGGAGCATTGATTCGCCCACGACTTCCAACCCATAGCCATTCTTTCCACACTTTGGATTTGGCGGAAGCCATTCATCAAATTGTGTACCTGCAGGAACCGATTCGACAGAAGTCCAGCTGCCTGCTTGAACCCATGAAATAACAGGGACAAGGCGACCAGCAAGTGGGAGGGGAATGCTAATATTATTGTCAAACGAAGAGCCCCCTTTACCATTTAAAAGGTAATCAGAAGTAACCCCTAAAACTCTGGCTAAAGCCATTAAACTATCGTGCTTTGGAAGGTTTTCATCTTTCTCCCAATAGATTACGGATGTTTTAGAAACACCAATTGCATCAGCTACTTGTTGTTGAGTTATTTTTTTATTTTTTCTCAAGGCTTTAAGCCGAGTACCTAAAGTTTCCATAAATTCAAGCCGATCCTGTTTGTAAGAAATCTTACCATTTGACTAGGTAAGTTTTATGCTGTTTAATAAGGTAAGAAAAGTTACCTTTAAGGCATTATCTATGACCAAATCAGAAGCTTTAAAACTCTTGAAATGTAATGTCACTGAGTTGGCAGACAAACTAGGCATTAGTTCGCAAGCAATCAGCCAATGGCCTGAGCAAAAAATTCCATTAGCGCGTGAATATCAAGTGCGTGATTTAGCAAATGGATTAAAACCTCTAGATTCCACTGTCTCAAACGTAGCTTAAGCCATAGCTAACTTACAAAAACGTTCAAAGGAATCTTAAATGAACATAACTGATGCGGCATACAACACTGTTCATGATTATCCAGGTGGCGCAAGTGCAATAGCTCCACGTCTAGGAATTAAAAGCCCAGCTGTGCTTAACAGCAAAGTTAATCCAAATACCGATACACACCATCTCACATTAGCGGAAGCCTCCAAGATCATGGCTATCACTGGTGACTTTCGTATTTTGCAAAGCCTGAATGCGGAACATGGCAAGGTATCCATTGATCTACCAGTAATACCTGAATGTCGGGATATAGCATTAACGGATCTTGTCTTAAGCATTGGGATGGGGGGAGGTGATGTTTGCGCAGTCTTCAAGGAAATGATGGCAGATGGACGTATAACACAAGGGGAAGCAATGGATATGTCAAAAGTAATTCATCAGCTTCATATGCTTTTAGCTGAACTGGATACACAAGTTCATACCTGTGTAGAAAAAGAAAAAGCCTGATTTCGTGGATCAGGCTTTATCAATTCAAAACTTTAGAGGGCATTGAATATGAAATCAAATTTAGCACACAAGCAGGGGGTAGACAACGATATTTCGTTACACCCATCCACTGCTAAAAAATTAGAGCGACAAGCCATGTCGAAAAAAGATGATGGGTATTCACCCTTGCCTAATTTCATCTGTGACGAAGGTTATCTGGCTGTATTAAGTGGGGATGCTATTAAGTGCATCGTTCTACTAAATCGTCACATCAAAGGATTTCACTTGGATCAAAAGTCATTAGGTGAAACCTTGGTGATGAAGATCACAGGAATTAAGGACAAGCGCACTGTACGTAAATGTATGGCTGACTTAGCTAAATACCAATTGATCAGCATCACTAAAACACTGGGTAAAAGTAGCTCTTACACCCTGACTTTAGATGATCGTATTTCTATTGAAGTGGTAGCATCAAATGCAACTACATCTAAAGTGGTTGCATCAAATGTAGTGACATCTCATGTCACCACACCAGTAACATCAAATGCTACTACACTAGTAACATCAAATGCTACTACACCAGTAACATCAAATGTCACCACCACTAGTGACATCAAATGTCACTCTGTAAAAGAAATAGATTTAAAAGAAAATATTAAAGAAAACTTTAAAGAGAAAAACACGCAGGAAAATTCGGTTGATCAGGTATTGAATCTCTGGACACCAGATTTACATTCTCTGAATTCTTGGTTACAGCGATCAGGTGAAGCTCCGATGACCCAAGAACTGGTGAATCAGATTTTACTTGAAGTGAATGCTCATTACGAACCACGTTTGAATGCAGGTCAGATTACAGACACCCAGATGTATTCAAACTTCGTGAAGTGGATCAAACGCAAGTTCACTCAAAAACAAAATTCACACTCTGCAGTACCCGCCCAAAACAACCGCAAGGTAAATCAAAACTGGGGCCAGGTTCAACAATACGCACCCGCAACCGATGACATCGACTTGGAGGGCTTAGTATGAATGCAGCAGCTCTACTTGGTTCAAAAATTCAGATCAGCTCTGAATACTGTGACCGCCACCAGATGCAAAAAGTTCAACTGGGTAACCAGTCAATTTGCAAACAGTGTGCATCTGAAATCTTAAATCAGGCCCATCAGGATCATGCAGCCTCTGTCAATCAGATGGTTCGTGAAAAGCATTTTGAAGGCGCGAAGTTACCAGGTCGTCATGCAAACAGTGGTTTTAAGGAATACATCACCACTAACGACGGCCAGAAACATGCCAAAGCTCAGTGTGTGAAATTCACTAAAGACTTTCTGGAAGGCATCACTCGCAATCTGATTATGGTGGGTCGTACTGGTACTGGAAAAACCCATTTGGCATGCGCAGTCGCTCGCAACGTTCTGGAGGCGCGTAAATACGCCCGCTACGTCACTTCTGAAGATATGGCTAATGAGATTGCCAACGCTTGGAAAAAAGCCGATGACAACGAAGCCAACGCAATCTGGCGCTATACCGATTATGACCTTCTGATTCTGGATGAATATGGATTGCATGATCGCCATGAAAACCGCCTGCAACTGGTTCACAAGGTTTTATATGCGCGTTATGACGCAGGTAAGCCGACCATGCTGATTTCAAATATGACCAAGGATGATTTGGCGACTGATTTGGGTGATCGACTATGGTCCCGGTTCCAGCATGACGGATTGGCTGTGGTTGAGTGCAATTGGATGGATCGGCGTGTAGGGGGTGGGGTGTGAATACAACAATTGAAGAATTTTTGAAAAATGGTGGCGAGATTAAGCAAATTGATTCTGATGATCAGTCAAAAATCCATAGGAAAGTTAGCTTTGAAGATCAGATAAGTTTGATGCTTTTTGCTTGTTATGCCACTACGCCATTTTCAGTGAAGGACGTGCAAGAAGCTGTTTTTGATTTTCATAGAACCACTATTTACAGCCTGCTTCAGGAGCATGTCAAAGGTGGTTATTTGGAGCGTGTATCAGAGAGTCATTACCGTGCAACTGCATATGCCAAAGACATTATGAATGTAAAGGGTGAAATTGCCGTATGAAGGATCTAAACAAAGCGCTGATGTTTATTTTCATGGCTATTGGCGCCGTCGTTTTGAGGATGTGGTGTGAATGACCAGCTACTCAATCACTGAATACAAAAAGATGGTGAAAGCCACCAGACCGAAAGGGCGCTCCAAGCGTCCTAAGGTGAAAGGCGAAAAAGTACCGAATGAGTTTGAGGCGAAACTGGCCCGAGAACTAAAGACTTTAAAAATTGAGTTTGAGCAGGAATTTGAGTTTCACCCAAAGCGGAAATGGAGAGCTGATTTCCACCTGGTAGGAAAAAAGATACTGGTAGAGGTTGAAGGTGCGATCTGGAGTGGAGGAAGGCATACCAGAGGCAAGGGGTATATTGGGGACATGGAAAAATATAACGCCGCAACAATGATGGGTTTTCAAGTAATACGGTTTAGTACGGATCAAGTGAAGTCAGGTTTAGCGATACAGCAAATTGAGAAGATGGTAGGGCTATGAAGGTCAAAATTTGGGATAAAGAAATCAAAGGAAAGTTGTATGCCGTTGGTGATATTCATGGCTGCTACAACTTGCTCATGAACCGCCTTAAAGAAATCGTCTTCGACTTTGAAAATGATTTACTGGTGGCGGTTGGTGATCTGGTGGATCGAGGTACTCAGAACGAAGAATGCGTAAGTCTAATTGATGAGCCTTGGTTTACATCCGTAAAGGGTAATCATGAAGATTTGGTCATCATGGGTGATGTTAATCGCTCCTATTCTAATTGCCATATTCAAAATGGTGGTGAGTGGTTTTACGAGCTTGATTATCAAGTTCAGCGCGAAATCATTAAAAAATTAAAAACTCTACCGATTGCTTTAGAGATTAATCACAAAGGTAGAAAATTTGGCTTTGTTCATGGCCATATCGAACAAAACAATTGGGATGAGTTTAAAAGCATTCTAAATAATTTTGATCAAGCTCAGCACATTATCAAAAAGGAACGCTTCCCTACTGAATTAGCAATGTGGGGTCGTGATCGACTGGATGAAGAAAACCAACAATACACCCATGTTTCAGGAGTTGATGCGGTAATCATGGGACATACGGTTACTCAGAAGCCATGCAAGCGCGATAACTGCTACTGGATTGATACTGGTGCAGTTCATTGGGGAACAATGACAATTTTAGATTTAAGCAAGATTTAAGAGGGAATAGGGATGAATGCGATGGTTAAGGCAGAAGTGATGGATTGGGCAAAATATAACATTGATGGATGGTTGGAACAGTTTGGGGCATGGTGTGAAACTGTTCGTATGAAGGGTGGAGATTTACCAGATGGACTACATGTAAACCAGATTTACTGGTTGATCCGTGAGGCTGATAAAACTCCACGTAATTCTAAGTGCTATATCAAGTGTGAGATTAGTGATTTTGAAGCGGATCAGATTCAGGATTTGCTGAAAGGTGTATTCCAGTCTGAAACAGCAGATTTTACGACTAAGTTTGCTTTGATGTGTCTCGTTAAGAACAAGGTGGAAAATAAAGGCTTAAGTCGGGTTGCTCAAGAAACCAACCAATCGAAAGCCCAAGCAGCAATTATGGTGAGTTGTGCTAAATTCTATCTTTCAGGACATGATAAAAGATTGAAAATTTAATCTTGGGATAAAAGATATGAAATTGCCTTTTAGGTTTGTAAAGCTTTCTCAGGGCGAAGTAGATGAAATATTGAGTTATTTAAATGTGTATGGAAGGGTGGATGGTCCATACCAAACCGAAAAGCATACTATGTTCTTCTTATACCCCTGTTCTAAGCCCCTTGAGAGGGGATTAAAAGAATATCTTGAGGATGTATTCTGTCTAGTGGGATTTAGAGATAAATTAATCAAAGGCTTGACCGTCTAGACGCGATATGGCATATTTCTGTTATAGTGACCGAAGTGTACGTTGATGCACTAAGTTGATTTAAAAGCTCATCGAAAGGTGGGCTTTTTTGACATTATTTATTCATAAAATTAAGTGATAATGCCTTTTTGTTTTTGAGCTCTAATTGAAATGGCGATTTTAACTGTTAAAAAACTAGAAGATACTCTCGGTAAATTAGTGGCTGAAGGCGAAAAGCCTGAAAAGATTTTATTAGGCTATAAAGCGTATGGCGAGCTAATGAATGATCGTAGCTTTTTTGAGGAAGTGGCTGGCTCGGCAATGGATCCAAACAAACGAAAATATAAAAATATTAAAATTAAGGTCACTCAAGACGAATACCAGTTTAACGTGAAATGTCAAAAATAGGTTTAAGCATCAAGGAAAGCTCGCCAAATGGTGGGCTTTTTGTTATTTAAAATATTGTTATTTTTATATTTAGCTAAAAAGCAGTTTAATAGTATCCACTATGCTATAAGTCGACTCCGTTATCTATTTTAAATAATCAAATGAGAGCGAATGGATGATGAAGATGGGTATGGATGGTGTGAGCTTATATATGCTGAAGCACTAAAACTATATAGACCGTCGAAATATGAAGCAGTTAATAAACTTAGATTCCTTGCCTCAATTTTAGAGCTATTTGCTGAAATACGGAATGAGGATGCAATTGTTGAAGTTAAAGCTGCGAATATAAAATTTAAGTTTAGATCTAAGAATTATGTATTTTGGGTTTTTGAAATACCTGATTACAAAGATCGAAAATTATACTTGGCATATATGAATAATCACTTAAGTAAGTTATTAATAGATTAAAAAGAAGCTCATCGAAAGGTGGGCTTTTTTATTGCTTAAAATTTATTACATGAAAAGAAAAGCAACTTAAACTCTATATTTGAAAACAGTTTCTTAATATTTTCTATACTTTCTTATCGAAGCCTTGGTGCTATATTGTTTTTGCGATAAGAAGAAGATGCAATACGAAGAAAGTGACTACAGCACTGGCCCACTTATTTGACGAGTAAGTGGGCTTTTTATTGCCTGTAAAAAGGCGACCCAAGCCTACTGGAGTGCTGACCAGTGGAACATGCCATCGAGTAAACTTCCTTCGGGAATCTAGACTAGGGAGTAGCGTCCCGACCTAAAGAGGATTGAAAGCAAGTAAAGCAGACCGTGCATGTTAGGTGTGTGTGATTGTGAGTAGCGTTTGGCCCTGCGAAAAGGGCTTTTTAATGCCTGAGAAATATTAGTGTAATCACACCAAGTTAAAATGCTTGATTAACCAGGAATGAATCTTGCTTAGTTCGACAAAGTTAATGACATTATTTCAGTAATGAATATTATAAATTTATGTTTTATAAGTGAAGATAACTGACATTTCTTGCGACATGATTGCTTGATTGTCCAGGAGTAAAATCATGCTTAGATTACTGATGTGTTTATTCGGCCTACACGGTGCGACTGAGATCGATTACACGATTGATGATGAAGAAATCAAGGTGTGTCGGGATTGTTTGAAAGAAGTTGAATAACAACCACTCAAGCAAAGAGCTGTTTCATAAAGCTGTAATATTTAAGCAATATAGTTGCTCTGCAAAAGAAGAAAGACGTTGTGACGCAAGTCAAGCCCGTTTAATTGGAGAGAGTTAAACGGGTTTTTTATTGAAATATATTGCTATTTTCCTTTTGTCGAACGTATTACGACTCAAACCCCGTCATTAATTTGTCGGGGTTTTTCTTTTCTTATTGGTGATTACATGACAGATAAAGTACAAGCGAAACAAGACTTAGAATTTTGCAGTACTGAGCTGTCTAAGTATCAAAATCTCAGCAGATCTGGATTGACGCGTCATCAAATGATAGTAATCGATGAAATTATAATTAAGCTGAAAGAACGCATTAATAATTTACGGTTCACTTTGTATGGATGAAAAGGCTTATAAACTTTTCACCCAAAAAATCCCGCCAAAAAAGAAATCGCGTGTCAGACCCCTACCCAAAGCTGGTGAAAAATACTTAGAAGCATTCGATCGATTAAAAGAAATCTTGGATCGGAGGGAAATCAAATACGAAGAATATTTTCACTTTAAAAGTACGAAGCACTGGCGTTTTGATTTACACCTGGTTGGCTATCTCACATTAATTGAAATTGCTGGTGGACCTTGGTCTGGTGGTCGAAAAGGTAAATTAGCCACAAAAGCCTGGAGTATGGATCGCTATGACCATGCTGAAGAAATGGGTTACCGCTATCAGCGTTTTGAAGTCTCAGATATCAACATGGGCCGGACTACGGCGTGGCTTAGAAATTTAAAGGCATCTTATGGAACAGTTCAGACCATTCCCACCGACGGATCTGATTGATCAGGCTGAGGAAGAGGAAGCGATTCGCTTGGCACCGGCACCAGAGCTTAAAGAGTGGGTCGTGAATAACTGGCTTACTCTCGGTGGTGAACTACATAACCCCGATCATGATCATATTGCTGAACTACTCCATGACAATGAAGAGTTCCTTGCATTCGCATGGGCTTCATCTGCCGCCGTAGCGAAAAAACGTATGGTGCTGGGGCAATGTGAAAAGGTCATGTTTAACCAGGGTGGCTGGAAGAAAGCACGTCAGGAACAGCAGATGCGGGATTGGTTCGGCTTTGTGCCTCAATACTTGATTACTGTGGATGCAGCATATTGTGAGCAAACTTCAGATCGTGAGTTTTGTCGTCTGATTGAACATGAGCTTTATCACATCGGTGTTGAACGTGATGCAGATGGCGAGATCATTTATAGCGACCATACTGGTTTGCCTAAGCATTACCTGGCTGGCCATGATGTTGAAGTGTTCTTTGGTGAAGTTAAGCGTTGGGGTGCAGATGAGTCAGTAAAAAGACTTTTGGAAATCTCCAAAAATGCGCCGTTTGTATCTGAAAAAAGTATGGCTGCGTGTTGTGGGAACTGTGTCATCGGTTAATTTTTTTGCCCACTTTCCTTGATGTACCTTGATGGATGGTGATTTATGGCAAGACTTAAAAAACACGAAAAAGTATTTATAGTTCGAGCACTTGCCCAGTTTATGACCCCCACTCAAGTAGTAGAAGACATCAAGGTAAAATTAGGAGTTGATGTTTCCCCACAACAAGTGGAGACATATGATCCTACCAAAGTTGCAGGTGCTGACTTATCACAGGAATTTGTAGATCTATTTAATGAAGCACGTAAGCAATACATTGCCCAGCCGATCTATAACATTGAAGGTGCTAACGATATTGTGCAGCTTCAGATACTGAGTGATTTGCTGGTTTCAAAAAAAGGTAACGTGGTGATGGCAATCAAACTGATTGATCAGATGCAGAAGATTGTCAAAGGCCACTATGAAAAGAAAATAGAGATTACCGGTAAAGACGGTGGACCTATTCAGCAAGAAACTAAATCAACGCATCAATTCACACCAGATGAGCTTAACGGACTATCCGCGCAAGAGCTTTCGCGTTTAGCAATTAATGGCAAGTTATGACTTACGCAATCGAAGATATAGCGCCACTAATTAAAGAGTGGACGATCAATACGCGTCTGCCTGAAATCATTGAAGAAATGAAACGGCGTTATTACTACCGGATGCTGATAGAGCAGAATGAACTAAGTCGAGAGGCTGAAATCTACAGATGTAAGAGTAATCCGGCTCATTGGTTTAATCACTGGGTATGGACTTACGATCCACGGGGCATGCCTTTCGGGTTACCGGCCAATATTCCTTTTGTTTTGCGTCCGGGTCAGGTTGAACTCGTTGATTGGCTGATTGAACGTGAAAGTACCCAGACCCATGGCTTAATTGAAAAAAGTCGTGATGAAGGGATGAGCTATGTAGTCCTGGGCTTTTATTTGCATCGGTGGTTATTCGTTGAAGGTTTTGCTGGTGGTGTCGGTAGTCGTAAAGAGGATCTGGTTGATAAGAAAGGCGATCCAAAAACGTTACTGCACAAATTCAGGGATATGTTTTCCAAGTTGCCGGACTGGATGAAGCCTAAAGGCTTTGTTGAGAAAGTGCATGACAACTACATGCGAATCATTAACCCGGACAACGGCGCAACCGTCACTGGTGAAGCTGGTGACAACATTGGCCGTGGTGGTCGTACTACAATGTACTTTCTGGATGAATGGGCATTTGTAGAGAGACAAGAAGCTGTAGACGCCGCAATCTCTCAAAACACCAACGTACACATCAAGGGATCCACTCCTAACGGTATTGGGGATAAGTTTCACCAGGATCGTTTTAGTGGACGTTACGCCGTATTCACAATGGCATGGCGTGATAACCCAGATAAGAATTGGCAGGTCGAATTTAATGGCAAGCTAATTCATCCCTGGTATGAAAAACAATTGGCCACACTAGACGATATTGTTTTAGCTCAAGAGGTTGATATTGATTATGCCGCATCGGTGGAAGGTGTATTAATTCCATCAGCATGGGTGCAAGCTGCAGTTGATGCTCATCTTAATTTGAATATTCAGCCTTCAGGCGAACGTATGGGCGCGCTTGATGTGGCAGATGAGGGTAAGGATAAAAACTCTTTTGCCGCACGTCATGGCATCGTACTGCAGTATTTGGATACTTGGTCAGGCGTTGGTGATGACATCTTTGGCACAACTCAGAAAGCAATTGATGCTTGCCTTGATTTACGTTTGAACTCCTTTTACTACGATGCTGACGGTCTTGGTGCTGGTGTCCGTGGTGATGCTCGAGTCATTAATGAGCAGAATCGATCTAAAGGGATACCGGAGATCGAGGCCAATCCATTCCGTGGCTCAGGTGCAGTTCATAACCCTGAGCAGGAAATGGTTGAGGCGCGTAAAAACGTAGACTTCTTTGCCAATCTTAAAGCTCAGATGTGGTGGTCACTACGCATAAGATTTCAGAATACTTATCGAGCCTTACAGGGTATGCAATATGATCTAGACAATCTTATTTCGCTCTCTACCAAAGACATAAACAAGCAGGAGCTTGAACAGCTCAAGCGAGAGTTATCGCAACCCACTTATACAAAGAATGGTGCAGGCAAAATCTTAGTCAATAAGCAACCGGACGGGGCCTTATCTCCAAACCGAGCAGACAGCATCATGATTTGCTTTAGTGATATCCGTGAGCGAAAACGGAAAAAACCTGCAGGTGCAGGTACTCGAACCTATTGATAAGGAAAAAACATGGCAAAGTCTAAAAAGGACAAAGCGTCAAAGAAGGCTTTGTCTTACGGCAATTTATACACTCAAGAAGCAGTCACTCAGTTTCTGGTGAACTTTGGCAAGCAACCAGATACCGATGAAGTGCTGCGCAAAGCTGGAATTACACGCCACAGATTGCGTGTACTGCTTGATGATGACGAGATTGCACAAGTAGTTGAAACACGGATTGATGCACTTTTAGCAACGCCATTGCGAATTGAACCAAATGATACGGATGAAGCGGAAAAGCTGAATCTCATCCTGAAAGAATGGTTCCATGAAATTGCGACTGCTGCCATGAGTGCACTGTTCTTCGGGTACTCGGTTCAGGAAGCTGTATATGAGCTAAAGTCGGAAGGTTATATTGGTTTGCAATGGATTGGTGAAAAACCGATGCAATGGTTTGAGCCTAAGAATGATGGTCGGCTAATCTATCGTCAGGATGGAAACAATGCAGAGCATGAGGTAGATCAAGCATTCAAATTCTTCTTAACACGCCGTAAAGCCACATACGAACAGCCATATGGTAAAGCGCTATTAGCCACGCTGTATTGGTTATTCTTCTTTAAGCAGAATGGCTTCAAATTCTGGGCGAAATTCCTCGAACGTTTTGGAACACCAATCTTACTGGGTAAGTGCAAAGATACTGAAACTGATGATATGAGCAAAGCCTTGTTAACTGCTCATGCTCAAAGCGTATTGTCGATTGATGCAGATGATGATGTTCAGATTCTTTCCGCACCAGGAACAAACGGTTCAGCAGGGGCAGCGTTTGAGGCATTTAATAATCAGCTGATTCGTCAGATCCAGAAAGTTGTACTAGGGCAGACACTTACCAGCGGGACTGATGGGAAGGGAAGCTACAGTCTTGGTCAAGTGCATGAAAATGTACGAATGGATAAGCTTAAATCTGATATTAGGCTTGTCACACCAACTTTACAGGCTGTGGTCAATGCTCTATGCGCTTTAAACGGTTGGGGGGATTATGAAGTGATGCTTGGTGAGAAACCAAAACCACTGAATAAGGACCAAGCAGAGCGTGATGTCCATTTAAAGAATGCGGGTGCAAATCTGTCTAAAGAATATTTTGTTCGCGAGTATGGTCTACAGGAAGGGGATTTGAATGAGCAGGTTCCTACCAGCTTCAATCAATTCTCTGCATTACCTCGCCAAGCATTCAACTTTAAAGCATCAGCCAATAAGCTCTCGCCAGAACAGCAGGAAGTTGAAGAACTGACTGATGGTCAGGATGAATTGCAGTTACTGAAACCGGATAAGGTCAAGGAATTGGTATTCAAGTCTGATAGCCCTGAAAGTCTGGCTTATAACCTGATGCAATTAATACCTGGTGCAACACAAACTCAGTTCACAGCCAATTTAGATCAAGCTTTGTATGCTGCGGATGTGTTGGGGTATGTGACAGCTCAGAATGGGAAGTAAACCATGCAACCAGTCACATTCCTTGAGGCGCTTCGGTACGCTCACAATAAAAAGATCGTGCTGCCTGATGAGTTCTATTCGATGGATCTAAAGACTCGGCAGATGGCTACTACGGTTAGCTTTCTATCGAGTCTTGAGCAGATTGAGACGGTCATTAAGGCAGTCAATAAATCTATTGCCGATGGCGGTACCTTTAAAGATTTTCAGAAGCTGATTGAAGAGTCTGAAATCATTCTGCCAAAGCATTACCTGGACAATGTATTTCGTACCAATATCCAAAGTGCGTACGGTCACGGACGGTGGCAACAGCAACAAAGAAACAAAGCTAAACGACCATATCTGATGTATTCGGCGATCAATGATAGCCGGGTACGTCCTAGTCATTTGGCTCTGAACCGGATTGTTCGGCACATAGATGATCCATTCTGGCTGACACATTACCCGCCCTTGGGCTTTCGTTGTCGTTGCACCGTGATTGCCTTAACCGAGAAGCAGGCATTGAAATACGGGATTACACCTGAAGATCAATTGCCGGAAGTTGCTGAGGCATTGGATTGGAGTTCTCATCCGCTGCAGTTTGGTGAACTTGAAACACTGGTGGATAAAAAGATCAGTACTTCAAGTCTGGATAAAGAATATCTACTCGAACAGAAAGAAGTCATCAGGGCAGAATGGACGGCGAGTAAAAAGCTCACTAGTCTGTTTGCTCCTATGGATGATAAAACTCGGGACCTGTTCGACACGGTGGCCAATACAGTTATTCCACTTGATCCGCGCATTAGACCGAGTGCAATCCGCACCTTCCTGGATTATGTGCAGGGGAATGATTCAGCGCTGACCAGCTATTTAAACTCAGCTACAAGCTCTCTGGCTGATGATGTGCTTAAGCGCTGGCTGAGTACCGACATGGCAGCAATTCAAGCTGTGGCGAGCAATGCGGCTTCAACCGTAGTAGGTGCTGCAACTCTTAATCAAGTAGCGGCTTATCAGGTAGGGCAAACAGTTCAATTGAATGCGCCGTTGCTGATGGCTGATACAGCTTCAGGTATCGCTATTAAGATTGAGAATGCTCAAGGGCTAGGTATTGATCTAGACATCCTAAATGCTGGCAACGGCGTTTTGATACCGATGGGATTGTCTTTTGAAGTGGTTTCGATTGAGGTGGTTGAAGGGCAGATGATTTATACCATTCAGGCTTTAATGAATTAACTATCTGTATTAGATTAAGATGTTTTTTTAATACTTAGATAATATGGAAAGTTTAGTCAAAATATTAGCTGTTATCATCCCAATAATTGTCCCATTACTTCTTGCTTTTCTAAATTCAAAATATTCAATTAAAAAGCATCCTAAGGAGGAATTTGCGGAGGATGTTGTGGTTGCTGAAAAGTTTGCTGCTATCCATGATTCAAACATATCTCACTTAGTCAAAGATAGATTGGCACAACAGTTATTAGAAACTAAGAAAATTACCTATTTGGAAGTTGCATACTTCTATAAATACAGTGATATGGAAAAATGGATTAATGAGTATATCCGTGTAAAAGATAAGCTCAAATTGGTTCGTCATGGTAATGGAAAGATAATTAAGATCCATCATCCATATTCAAGAAGCAAAGTTGCATCTTTTGCTTTGGGTTATATTGTATTTGCAGCTATTGGGCTTCTACCTTTCTTATTTATTAATACCTTTATTGAAATTTTTGAAAGTCATATGCAATCAAAGCAATACTTGGTTATTTTCAATATATTTACATGGCCTATCTTATCAGTACTTGTTGCTCTGATCTTTTTGCTTGAAGGGTCCAAATATCAAACTGCTCATCGGTTTGTTAAAAAATTCGAAGCAGAGTCTATCAAGGTATAAGTCTTAAACAATTTGAACCGCTCCTTATGGGGCGGTTTTTTATGGAGCATGAAAAATGCCAGATCAAAATGAAGAAAGGCTGAAGTATCTCTTCAATGCCTCGGCAATTGAGGTGCCTAAAGCTGAAGAAGGGCAGAAGCGGAAATTTAAAGGCACTGCCTATGCCGGTGGGCGGGTAGATGGTCACTGGTATTGGGGGCGCTCAGGTGTGGTGTTTGATCTTGATGGGATTGAGATTGATAAGCCGACAGCCTTACTAGAAGAACACTTTGGTTCAAGTCGAATTGGTGTTGTTCAAACCGTAGATACCAATGGAAAGATCGACGTATCAGGTGACTTTCTCACGAATGCAAAAGCACAGGAAATTGTTCAGGACTCTGATGATGGTTTCCCGTTTCAGATGTCGATGATGATTGATCCTGGATCTATCGAAGAAGTGTCTCAGGGCAAGACAGTCACTGTGAATGGTCAATCATTTGAAGGTCCAATCACTATCTTCCGTCAAAACCGTATTCGTGAATTTACGATCTGTTCCACCGGTGCTGATCGCAATACATCAATTAAAGCCTTCTCGGGCAAAGCCAACCCAAACCCAACCAAAGAGGACACCAACGTGAACGAATTAGAACAGGCGCAAGCCGCACAAAAGCAGGCTGAGACTGAGCGCGATAATGCCTTGGCTGAACTTAAGCAATTCAAGGCGCAAAAGCGTGCTGATGAAATTGCAGCCCTAGAAACTGAGTTGAAAACCCAGTTTAGTGCTGAAGATAAAACCGCTTATACCAATATGGATGATTCTGTTTTTACCTTCGCGGCTAAACAACTTCGTCAATTCTCTGCAGGTAATCAGCAGCCACCAGCTGGACAACAGCAACAACCTGCACCAAGTGTAAATCCGGCATTTGCACATTTGTTTAGTCATCAAGCGAACAGTGGGCGCGGCCAAGCTCCCCAAGGCTCAGCTCTGGATCAGGCATTCAATCAGTTTATGGCAGCGCAGCAACAAGGAGTTAAATCATGAGCCATGTAGTAACAGGCACTATTGAGAATAAACAGCTGGTAGTCGGTGATGGTGTTCGTACTGAAAATGCCAAAGTAAAAACAGCCACGGCGTATAAGCGCGGGGATCTACTGAATGTGGGTGCTAACAATATGGCTGACCATCCGGTTGTCACAGAAGGGGTAGTGGGAGACTGGAACGCTATCGCTATATCAGATTTTACTGTAGAGCAGGCCACTTATCATGCTGCCAATAATTTGGAAATGCCAATTTACGTGCAGGGTGCTTTTGATATTGCAGTCGTTACAGTGAACGGAGCGCCGCTGACCACTGCTCAATATGATGCTGTGCGTGCACAGGCCTTAAAAAACAAAATCGAACTTCGTAAGGTTGTGGGGAATTAAGACATGAGTCAAACTTTTACATTTCAAAATGCACCAGTTGAATTGCTGGATGTACCACAGCTGGTGTTGCTGACCGATACTACTCAAAAGGTGGATACCTGGTTGATGGATCGCTTTTTCCCTCAACGTGTTTCGTACACTAAAAAAGAGGTTCCAGTAGGTGAGCTGAATACAGCAACCCCACTTGCGCCGTTTGTTACTCCAACAGCAGCTGGTCGGCAGATCAAAGTGGGTGAATCTGGTAACGTGAAATTCGTTAAGCCGGCTTACTTAAAACCTATGATGACGGTCATGCCGAGTGAAGTGCAGAACACCGCTCTTATCGCACGTTTACGTCAGTTCGGCGTAATTGCCACCGGTTCAAATCGTTTGTCTGATGCGGATCTTCTCTTAATCGATCAGGCTCAAAAAGCATTGTACCTTCGTCAGTCAATTGAAAACCGAAAGTTATTAATTGCGCGTGATGTCTTGCTCTACGGTAAAACCACTTTTGCTTCTGCAGACTTTCCGATGTACGAAGTGGATTATGAGCGTAATCCAGCGTGTAACTACGCACCATTAATTAAATGGGGGCAGGTTGGTGCGACTCCAGTGAAAGATATTCAAGCCATGATTGACTTGTCTATCGAGCACTCAGGTACATCACCTATCATGGCTCTGACCACTTCTAAGGTATACAACACCTTAATCAAGGACTCAGAGTTCAAAGAAAAATTTATTGCGCCGTACGCTGGTATTAGCGTTCCACTTACTCCGACTTTCGATCAAGCGGATAAGCCTCAATTCCGTGGCACAGTGGATAATATTGAAATCTGGACTTACGACGTGAGCCACAATATGGGTGGTTCCTCTGATCGCTTTATCCCTGAAGACTTCTTTGGCCTTGTTTCCGATGCGAATGGCTGGATAGCACATTGTGCATTGCAAAATGTTGAAGCATTTGGCCAAGCTCTGGAATTCTATTTGGGTCAATGGCAGGAAAAGAACCCTTCAAGTATTCAGATGCTTGCTGAATCATCTCCGCTTGCTGTTCCAAATAACAAAAACGGTTTAGTCGGTGGTCGCGGCTTCGTTTAAGGAGAATCAAATGCCAAAGTACATTGCAAAACAATCGATCGGACACTTCCGTCCAGGTCAGGAAATAGAGGGGCTTGAAGCTAAACAACTTCAGGCCCTTTTAGCATCTGGGGCTATTGAAGAATATCAAGAGCTTGTAGAACCTAAGGCAGACAATACCGCTGTTCGCCTGACTGAGCTTGAAAAGGCTAATGCTGAGCTGACTGCAGCAAATGCAACCTTAACCGAAGCCAGTCAGACGGCGGCAGCAGACAAGGCGCAAGTTGATCAAGAAGTTGCTGATCTGAAGGCTAAAGTGGCTGAGCTTGAAAAGGCTAAACCAGCTGCTAAACCTAAAGCAGACTCTAAAGCGACTGACGAAACCAAGTAGGTGATCTATGTATGCGACTGAATCAGATTTGGTCGCACGATTTGGTGATGAGATTGAGGGTCTGAAAACGATGCTTCCTTCTCAGTCCTCAGTAACTGATGCAATCCAGGATGCAACAGAGGAAATTAACGGTCACATCGGTGGTCGTTATCCTTTGCCATTGCCTAATGTGCCCAGCAACTTAAAGCGTATGGCGTGTGATATCGCACGTTATCGTCTTTACTTTCAGCAACCCACCGAAGAGGTGCGTCAACGTTATGAGGATGCGATTGCATTCTTAAAACGTGTGGCTGACAACAAAGCACATCTGCAGATTCAGTTACCGGAAACAAGCCAGATCGTGGATGACCAACCTAAGGGGCGACCCTCGACAGCACCGGTCGGTACTTCATATACCGGTGGCGTATTTGGGGATTCTATCCTGGATCAAATGCCCAGCATGAAGTGAGGTGCTTATGGCTTTTGCAATAACCATTCAGGCAGATAGTTCACCGATTGAAGCGGTGCTTAATCAATTAGGTAACTTTGATTCTTTAAAGAACCAGTTGTTTGATGAGATTGGTGCTGGGCTTGTGAATAGTGTTCAGCATCGGTTTTTAACCGGTACTGGTGTGGATGGTAACCCGTGGAAGATTTCATGGAGAGCCAAGCTGCAAGGTGGCGAGACGCTACGTGATACTGGCCGCCTAATGAACTCCTACACACACAATGTACTTTCAAGTGGTGTGGAGGTGGGTACAGATGTTGCGTACGCACCACATCTGCATTACGGCGCAACAATCCTACCCAAGAATGGCCAATACATTACTTTTGCAGTGGGTGGTCAATATCGGAAAGTAAAGCAGTCAGTTTTACCACCACGGACCCAGCTCGGTCTTGATGCTGAAGATGAGGTTATGGTTTTGGATATTGTTGGGAGTTTTATCGATGAGCACCTTCTTCGCGGTACGTGATGAGATTGCAGAAAAGCTGAAAGAAATTCCAGAATTTCTAAAGATCTATACGCCGTTGAATTCAGTCAGCGTAACAGAGATGTCGCAAGTCACGCCGTCGGCACATGTCAATTTTGTCCGCATAGACAAGAAAGCCAGTGCAGGTCGTGGAAGTATTAACCAGATCGGTCAGCAATGGGCGGTCACGGTGGCATGTCGTAATGCTCAGTCTCAAATGACTGATGGTCGGGCGGTAAGTGATGAAGCTGGTCTTTTAACTGAAAAAGTTATTCAACTTCTGTCAGGCTGGCAGCCTCAAGCATCACGCACGACACTGGATTTCATATCGGTTCGGGATGGTTATAGTCCGGGCTTTGCATACATCACGATTATTTTTGAATCACAAAAATTCATTTAGGAGCCAGTCATGGCAAAACAATATAAGGCATTACAGCCTGTCGGTCGCTTTAAAAAAGGTGATGTAGTCGGCGGACTGGACGATGCTCAAATTAAAAAATTAGTGGCAGATGGTGTGATTCAGGAAGTGCCTGAAGCTAAAGCTGCTCCAGCCAAGAAAACCACAGGGGATGAAAAATAATGGTTAAATCAGATTTAATCTCGCTTCAAGGTGAGCTTCATTTGGCGAAGATGGTTAATAGTGTGCCATCTGCCTTATTGCCCGTTGGTAATACACCGGAATTACAGATTGCAATCTCTAGTGAATCCACGGATCACTATGAAAGTAAAACCGGCCTCCGTGCTAAGGATGCGATACTACGCAAACAAACTGCAGTGGCTATCTCTGGTACGCTTGAAGAAGTAACAAAGCAAAACTTAGCAATGGTCCTAAGTGGCAAATCAATCGAAATCCCTGAAACTCAGCTGACTGATATTACTCTGGGTGCTGTAGAAGCTGGCGCCATGATTGATTTAGGTCACCGCAATTTAAGTGAAGTGGATTTTAAAGACAGCTCGGATGTTGCCATTACTTCAGATAAATATGTACTGGATGCAGTTTACGGCACAGTCATTTTTAATGAAGCTATTGTTGGTTCAGTTAAGTTTTCTGCCAAAGCCGGTGCTAAGACACGTACTACAATTGCAACTAACCTAGGTAATGAATATCGCTTGCTGTTTAAAGGCATTGATACTGTTACAGGCGATAAGGTGATCTTAACTTTATGGCGCGTCGAATTTTCGCCAGATACCGAGTTTGATCTAATTCATGAGGACTTCGGATCTTATTCAATTGAAGGTGAAGCACTGGCAGATATCTCTAAAGCTAATGATGAAGAGCTAAGTGTATTTGGTCATATTGAGCGTTTTAGCGTAGCTGCATAAACCCATAAACCATACAGGCACAAAGAACTCCACGGCGCTATGCGTCTTTTTTTGTGCCTGCCTTATAGTAATAAGTCTTAAAACATTTAAGATGAAACTTAATAAATAGTAAAAAATAAAGATTATGTAATCTTTTGTTATTCTAATTTTCATCTGATGGGGATATAAAAGATATTCAGTTCATGTTAAGAATAAAACTGCTATGACTAAAATAGAAATATTTGTCTCCATCCTAGCCGTAATAATTATTTCTACTTTTATTTATCTTGTATGTCAGTAAGTTAGTAAGCTAAGAACCGCCTTTGGGGCGGTTTTTTGATAAGTGGAAGTTTCACCTGGCTATATAGGGTCAATTTTAAAAAGACTTAAAATAGTAAAACATAACTTTACAAATCCACTCTCCCGAGGCTTTAAATAAGATTGAAAATTAATGTAAAGTGTCGCCCTTAATACATGGGGATATTATGAAAAATTTAAGCTTATTCTTTTTTATTGTGATTTTAGCTGGGTGTGGACACAAGGAATCTAGTGGTCAGCATCTTGATTTAGAAACAAGCAAAAAGGAACAGCTTGAATTTGCAAAAGAAGCTACAAAAGAATTCATTCCCAATCCTGATTCAGCTAAGTTCCGCAATCAAATAGGAGAGTGTGGAGAGGTAAGCTATAAAGAAGCAGACGGTAAAGATATTGGTTTTCAACGTTTCATTGTGCTTCAGAAAAATATAGTGCTTGTAGAAAATCAGACGGATCAAAAGCAATTTGAGTTGTCATGGAAGAATGCTTGTACGCCAAGCTGGAAGTAATTAAAAAGCCCTTTAATTAAGGGCTTTCTTTTATTCACCAGATGATTCAGATTTTTGATCTTTTTCATTTCCATACTCTAAAGCAACCTGTTGCGCTTCAGCTGCAGCAGTGGCTTCTATTGGAATCGAGTCAGCTGCGATAGCAACGGTACCGGTAAATCCCATTAAAGCTAAGATTAGAATTTTCGAATACTTTTTCATTTGAATTTCCTCTACGTTTCTAAGACTTAATTTCAGTGTAGAGGGCGAATTTAGCCCTGCCTGTATCAGCTATGTCGGGAAATGTAAGATACTCAAGACTAGAGTTATGACAATCAAGGTTTACGTAAGAATGCTTTTCGGATGAAACTTTTTGTTGAGTTGCTTAACGAAATGTTTGAATGCTTCAGTAGGTAGCTACACTCTAAAGAGCTTTCTTTAACTTCTAAACCTTTGTAACATCCAATAATTTTATTGTAATATTTATGTTATTAATTGTTTGCTTTGCTTATCATATGAATGATGAAAAGTGGAGCGCTGAAGATGCTAACAAAAACAGAAATCGTTGTTGTCATACTAATAGTACTAGCCTTAATTCTCATCGTTTATGAGATGGGGCAAGGTGGTAATTGGTCTTTATAGAATTCAGCCTTTATGAACGTTAAAAGAAAAGCACCTCCGGGTGCTTTTTTTAATGCCTGACATTTATCTCGAGATTCCATCATGAATGATTTTTTCCTAGCAACAAATCGCAGTATCAAAGTTAATGACATCGAAGTGCGCCAGATCCAGATGAAAGACTTTGACACCTGGGCAATGCATGCCGAACCGTTAAAAAACTTCATAAAAGACCAAAATCATTCAGATGAGATTTTGACAAGGCTATTTAAAGCTCATGGGGTACAGGTCATTTCGACCATGGCATGCGTCACTGATCTGGATAATGAATCACTAGTGGAACTTGCTGCTGATGAGCAGGGGTTTAAAGAGCTGCTTAAGGCAGTGCTTCTGATCAACCAGGCTTACTTCAAATACGAAAAGCCAAAACGCGGCATCAAAAAGAAAGATGACTCCACTTGGTTTGATTCATTCCAGTTTTTGGTGTCTATGGGCCATCAGCATAGTGAAATTATGGAAATGACATACGGCGCATTCCAGGGCTACGTTAAGGCTGCAAACAAGCTGTATAAACAGGGAATCTTTAATAACGCCGTAGCTGGACGTGTGGCACAATCTGATAAGAAAGGTTTTGAGTCATTTAAGAAAGAAATGGTTTCTGATTGATAAAGAAATAAGCAAACAGTAGTATGTCCATATTAAATCAATACTTATAAGGGGTCATATGGGAAGTTATATTGAAGAGAACTTGGCTAGAGATGAGAAAATCATTATCAAAGCACAAGTGACATGGTTATCTCAATTCTGGTATTTGTTGTTCGGGGGGCTATTTATTTTATCTGCGCTGGGATCAAAGAGCGGAGTTTCTTTGTTTATCGGACTGATTTTAATTGGGATAGCTGCTATACATGTTTTAACAACAGAGCTAGCTCTAACAAATAGACGTATCATTGCTAAGTCTGGATTAATTCGAAGAAATACGATTGAGTTAAAAGTAAATCGTGTCGAAAGTCTGGGTGTAGATCAAGGCATTTTGGGGCGAATTTTAAATTTTGGATCAATTGTAGTAAAGGGAGTTGGTGGATCACATGCACCTATTCCTTATATCTCTAGACCAATGGAATTTAGACAACAAGTAAATAACTTCCTTGATGAATTGGACGATGCAGATAAAAAAGCATCCTAAATCATAAGAGCATCACCGTAATTTTTAATAGCTAAAACCAAGCCCTGCTTTTGCAGGGTTTTTTATTGCCTAAAATTCAGAGGTCAGCATGTCTGGTAAAAATTTAACATTCAAATTAGTCATGGATGCCGATACCAAGGGCTATATTGGCAATATCAGGCAGTCTGAAGATGTGACAAAGTCAGTATTTAATACGATCAAGCAAGAGTCTGATCGATTAAAACAAGCAACCACCGATGCCTCAAAGGAAATGGGTAATATCATCCCCAAAGGCACCAGTGAGTTGGCAGACAAACTTACCCAGTCCTTAAATGCTGCTACAGGCATCATTAAAAATGCTGGTGACAATGCAAAATCCACGGCAGGAAACTTTACGGATTTTGGCAATAGAACCGAAAAAGCTTTAGGCCAACTTAAAGGGGATTTAGCTCAAGCCAAGCAAAATCTTGAAGCATTTTCAAAAACTAAAGCTTCACCTGCTGATATTGAAAAGGCGCAGGTTCAAGTTGATCAGCTAGAAAAAGAAGTTCAGCAAGCAGATCAGGCTTTTAGTGGATTTCAAGCAGAAATAGGCAAAGCCAATACAAGCTTAAAAAATACTGATAGTGCAGCACAAACAGCTCAAAAAGGGCTTAATGGTGCAAAATTCGCTGTAACAGCACTTGTTGGTGCAATGGGGGGTATTGGTATTGGCTTGGGCCTTCGTGAATTAGCAGAGGCCGCGGATTCCTATACCAACCTTTCAGCCCGAATCAACATTGCAACCAGTGATGGTGGTAATTTTCAGCAAGCCATGGCTGGGGTGCACCAAGTTGCGCTGATGACCAACTCAAGTCTTGACGCTACTGCAGGCCTATTTACGAAAGTGAATGATACCGGTAAGCAGATGGGGATGACCCAGCAACAAAGTCTTGATCTGGTCAAAACGATTAATATGGCTATTCAGACTGGCGGTGGATCAGCAGCTGCAGCTGATGCAGCAATAACCCAGTTCACGCAAGCATTACAATCGGGCGTACTTCGTGGTGATGAGTTTAACTCCATCATGGAACAGGCCCCGGGCATTTCAAAAGCTTTGGCTCAGTCACTTGGTGTAACTACCAGTGAGCTGCGTAAGATGGCAGAGAATGGCGAACTGTCAGCCGAGAAAGTTATTAAGGCTCTACAAAGCCAATCAGCCGCAATTGAAGCCGATTATGCCAAGTTCCCGACTACTATTGGCAACGCTTTACAGCGTATCGCTACACAATGGCAGATCCTGATTGGCACTATGGACCAAGCAAACGGCGCATCTACAACGGTAGCACAATGGCTGGTAACTCTGGCTGACAATATGGATGTAGTGGAGACCATACTCGAAGATATTGGTGAAGGCTTTATCTGGGTAGGGGATCAGCTTAAAAAAATCGATCCATCCACAATTGAGGCACTTAAAGAGGCATTAAGCACCACCTACGAGACTATTCAGTCCATGGCTGGTTCTTTAGGCAATGGAATTGGAATCGCCGTAGACCAGCTTGATACGTTGCTTGGAGCAATATTTAATTTTGAAAGCGGCATAGATACAGCAACAGATAAGACTAATGGCTTCACCAAAGCCTTGCAGGCTCTCAATGTAGTATTTGGATTCATTGGTGATGGTTTTGAAGCAATTAGTATAGTTGCCAACCTGCTTGCTGGCGTGTTTTATGATGTTGGTGCTGCATGGATAGGGTTTAAAGCCAATTTCAAATGGGGCGATGCCAAGGATCAGGCTATTGCAGATATGGATGCAATGGCCAAGAAAGCACAGGATTATTATGACCGTGCAACTGCTGGTGCAATGGGCTTTAAATCTGCAGGTATTGCTGCTATTGAAGACATTGGAAAGACCCAAGATCAGAAAAACCAAGAATCCCTGCAGAGCAACAATGCCACCTTTTCAGAACTAGTAAAGCAGAATCAAGAATTTACCCAAAAATCCAAAGATTTGGCTGGCGAACGTGCTGCTATCGATGCGCAGTTAAATCAGGCTCGTAAGGATGGCAACCACTCGACCATTGATGCAATCATTCAAAAATCTAATGAACTGGAGGGCCGCGAAAAGGAGCATGCAGCCAATAAAGCCGCATTAGATAAGGATATGCTGGCTTCTGCTCAGGATTATGCCGAGGCCGCTATCAAAGCCAATGGCGGTGTCATGGACGGCGTGATGCAGGCCGATCTATTAACCAAAGGCTATATCGTCACCATCGATGAGGCTGGAAAGGTTAGTGTTCAGGCAAGTCAAAGTGCAGAGCAGGCTGCCGAAAGTGCCGCTAAAAAGGAAGAAGCTCTCAAGCTGGCCAAGGAGAATGTTAAGAAAGCCGATGAGGAATATCTGGCTTATCAGAAACAGGCAGCAGCTGAACGTGCGCTTCTAGAACAACAGATTGAGCAAGCCAAGAAGACTGGCGATCTAAATGCTTTAGCCTCGGCCCAAGCCTCAATTAACGCCATTAATACCAAAGAAGCAGAGCTGGCCAATAATCGTAATTTACGGATAGCTGAACTCGATAAAGCTAATACCGGATCTGGTCAAGTGGCTGAGACGGCTTATTCAAGAGCATCTGCAGCTGCCAAGATCTTTGGCGTAGATCTGGATGTATCCCTGAATAAAGTATCCAAGTCATTCAATAGCTCTGGGAATGACTTGAATGATCTAAAGACCAGATTAGAGGAGGCCGGCATTACAGGTAAACAGGCCGGTGATGTGACTTATCAAGCTTGGCTTAAATGGCTGGAAACAGCCAAAAGCCAAGCTGAAATTGATATGGCCAAAGTCAAGCTTCAGAAATTTGGTGATCAAGGAAAGGTTTCAACAAGTCAGGTAGAGCAAGGTCTTATTGCTATCAAGATGCAGGCTCAAAAACTGCCTGATGATATCGATCCGGTCACAGAGGCCTTCAAGCGTCTGGGGATTGAGACGAAAGCAAATCTAAAGCTGGCTGCTCAGCAAGCCTTAATGGATTACATCACGATTCGTGATAGCGGCAAGGCAACTGCTGAAGGTGTTCAAAAGGCCTATGAGAAAGCTGCTCAGTCAGCAGCTGCATCCGGTGATGCTGGTGTCATTGCTGCAACCAATGCTGCAAATGCTGGCCGTAATCTTGAGATTCAAATTGATGACACCGGTATTGCTGCCGTTAAATCCATGGATGAATGGGAGAAGGCTAATCATCGGGTCAGAGACTCTGCACATAGAATCGGTGATGGATACCGTCATGCAGGTCAGATCGCACGGGAAGAAGCTAAATCTTCTACCGAAGCCTGGGCTGATGCAGTCAATAAAGCTAAAGGTGATTTCAATAAGGAGATGAAGCGACAGGGCGATGCATTAAGCAAGGGTATTTATGGCTATAACTCCTACACCAGAGATGAAGTGCTTTCCGAGCTGAAAAGTAAGGGATATAGCGATAAAGATGCCAAAAAACTGGCTGGTAATATCTGGTCACAAGCCATGGAAGCGGATCGTGATGCCAAGGCTCAAGGACTGGGTAAAGATGGTAATCCAGCCATGAAAGCATTGATTAATGCTGAATTTGATCGGGCAGCAGCGAATGGTCTGACCACTCAGCACGGAACTAACAAGATTAATGAATTGCTTCGTTCTATCAATGTCGCTTCAGCAGGTTCCAGTAACTTGAATGACTACGCGCCGTCGATCCCGTCTGCACCATCAACTAAAGATTATGGTAAGGGTGGTGATAGTGTGAATTACAACATTCAATTTGGAGGTCAAACCCTATCCCTTACAGGCGATGCAAGCCAAAAGGATGTGATGACCAGTCTGGTAAATCAATTAAAAGGTATAGCGAAATCAACATGAAACTAATTCGCTTAGCAACATCCGAAACCGTCCCATTAGAGGACGGTTTTTTATGGCCTGATGAATTCTCATGGAAGGCCATTGAGCAGAATCAGGCCTATGCCATGGATGGAACTTTGCATATTCAGGAGGGCAAAAAGAAGTCGGGCCGACCAATTACCTTACAACCGGCAGATCCACAAATGGGCTGGGTCAAGCTACGAGAACTGCGGACTGTTTTGGAGTGGTCAAAACTGCAAGATGAAAATTTCAGACTGCAGTTTGAGCAACCACATGATAGCCGGCAATTCACCGTCAAATTTAACCACCAGGATGGGGCTTTAGAGGCCGCACCGGTAAAAGGAATTCCAGCGGTATCACTGGATGATTATTTTAATGTGACCTTGCGCTTTACGGAGTTGAACGATGGCGATTGAAACCAAGGATTTAGTGATCTACAAGTCTGAACGCTTGACGGACAACACGGATGGCGGCGGTAAATATTCTGGTGTAGTGGTTCAGGATGGGATTAGCAACAACCTGTTCAATGATGTGTCCGAGATGGATCGAACCATGGGTGATGTATCAAAGCGCAAGGTCTTTCCAGCGGTTACGACTGAAGACACTGATCTATTGATGGGGGCAACGGTCTTTATATCTGAGCTGCCAAAGGATCCAAACGTATCAGCATTATTGTTCAGCACCAAAAACTGGACGGATGAACGTCAGTCTGCTCAAAACCGGGTAGAAAACTATCTAGCCAAAGGCGGGCAGATTGCTGGCACACCACTCGATACTCATTGGCAGGGGATGTCATCTCTACAAGTGGCTATGTTTCCGCAAGAAACTGAGTCGTCAGTAGGTGACACGATTGTCCTAATCAGTGATGAGGGTAAGGCCTTAGAGCGTGAGCAGTATGTGCGTATTACCAAGGTTGAAACCCGTACTGCAATCATGGTCATCGATGGTAAAAATGTTGAATACAAGGTTGCTACGTATTCCTTGAATGATGCTCTTGAGGTTGACTTTGTGGGTCTTTCAGCGCGTCAGTGGTACAACGGTGAAAAATCCAAAACTATCATCCGTGATACCATTGTTGCTGATACCGGCCTGTACTATTCATCTACTGCATTGGCTTCTGAAGCCAATGTGGGTGAATTTACAGTCAATGCCAAAAGTATCTTTGCTCAACTCATTCCATCAGCTCAGACTGAAACGCCAATTATTGATGTGAACGCGGCTGGTGAAAGTGTGGTACTGGTAGCGGGTAATGAAGACACTATTACAGTCAATTACCCGAATATGGTGATTGGTGTCAGCCAGAACCTTTACATTGGCTCTGCGGTAATTCCATCAAGTCTGTCTTTTAGCTTGCAAGGCCAGCAGATTAATGATCAGGGTGGCCTGCTTAAGAACACGCAAGGCACACAAGTTGGCACGATTGATTATCAACGTGGATTAATTCAGTGGACTGCAGCAGCACCAGCTGGAACCATGAGTCTGAATATTGCATTCAAGCCAGCAGCTGCACCGAATCAGTATTACCAGAGTCACGCCATTCCGGTGACTCAAAATAACCAAAGCACCAACTGGACCGGAGTTTTAATTCCAATTCCTGCACCTGGTGCACTTTCGATTTCATACATGTCGCAGGGCAAGTTCTATGAGCTTAAAGATGATGGTTCAGGCCAGTTAAAGGCTGCCAGTCCATCTTTTGGTTCAGGCATGATCAACTATGAAACTGGCTCATGGTTATTAACGACTGGTGCGCTACCAGATGTAGACACACCGATCCTGCTGAACTGGGGTACACCGATTGTCACCTTCGTACGATCAAATTTAAGTGTAGAAAAAGCTGCCTTTGATTTTGATTTAGGTCGGCCGGGTGTATTACCGGGCATCACCATTAACTGGATGCTTGAAGGTGAGGCCAAAACGGCAACATCCAATGCTCAGGGTAAGTTTACTGGTGATGCTACAGGTGAAATTAACTATGCAACCGGTACCGGCAAGATTATTCCAAACAAGCTGCCACAGAAAGGCACAATTTTTTCGGTGATCTACAACTATGGTCAATCACTTGAACAGACCAAAATGGATGTTACGCCTGCAAATCAAAAGCTGACCTTTACCATTGGTACCGGACCAGCAATTCAGCCAAATAGTGTTGAGTTAAAAATTCCACTTCAAAGCAGTGAGGGGATTGCAGGGTCTGTAACCCTGACAGATGTGCCGATGAATGCCACCACGGGGAATTTAGTGAATAGCCGTGGTCAAGTGCAAGGCACCATTATCTATGCCACTGGCGCAGTTGAAGTCACACCAAAGAGTACAGCAAGCAGATTTGTGCAAACCTTTACACCTATGGCTATCTATTCAGCTGCCTAGGGAGGAAATATGTCTTTTTATTCTCCACAAACATCAGACATTCAGGGTCAGCAGGTTGAATTAAAAGCCCTTAATACTATTGATGTTCAAGTGAAATACCGCGATACCTCAGGCTCAAACTCGGCAACCCACACAGTGACGGCCAACAAGTTAAAGCTGGATTTATCATCCGGTTTTGATGAGCAGATTCTGACAGGCTCAGCCCGATTTAAGGTGGGCGTTGATACCTTTCTGGATCGTACCGGCTTGCTGTATCGTAATGTGAATCCGGCCAATAACAGCGGGATTCAATCCGGCATAATCCAGTATGGTACAGGGATTGTTGAAATTGATTCATGGACTCCGAATGCAGATAACACGATTACTCTGGAATCCCTAACCACCACAACTGACTTATTGCCGGTCAACAAGATCAGCTTTAGAACACCAATCATGCCGATCCGGCCACAATCTTTAACTGTGGTGGTGGGTACACTTGAGTATGGCCAACTGACACTGACCGCTGATGAGAATGGGGCAATTGAGACCAGCCGGGCGCATGGTCAGGTGAATTGGGATAATGGTTTTGTCACCATTTACTTTTATACCAAAACCAAAATCACAGAAGCCAACCGGGCAGACATTGAAGCGAACGACTGGTATGACTCATTGCTTGAATATGATGATCTAGATGGTCGTTATATCAATATTCCAGTTTGGGTTGATGCTTCTTCAGTACGCTATAACGCAGTCGCTTATACCTATATTCCACTAGATTCTGAAATCCTTGGATTATCTGCTACACGTTTACCGATTGATGGTCGGGTGCCAATCTTCCGGGTCGGCGGTATTGGAATCATCAGTTCAAGCAAAGCGCAAGAGCTGCCAAGTGCGATTGCAGGTACCACATACGATCTGAATGATCAGCGCATTTCATGGGCGGAACTTGAAGATGCTAACGGAACGAAAGTCGCTTTTGATTTGTACACAGTTGATTATGATTATGGCCGCGTGACATTGGGTGGTGACTTTGTACTGGGTAATCTGGTTGCACCGCTTACAGTCAAATATCGCTATCAGGATATGGGTTTGATCCGTGATGTACAGATCAATGGTCAGCTGACTTTCACCAAGCCTTTAACCCATAACTATGATGCGGTGGATACCATTGTTGGATCAGCTCTGGTTATTGGAGATATGCAGGCAAGATATACACGCAAGTTTGTGCAAGGATCTTGGAGTAATGTATGGGCTGATGAGCCAATGGGTGCAGGGATTTTAGCAAATTACAATGATGCGTTATATCCAATTGCTGTGACGAACAAAGGTGCGATTCAGGAGCGATGGGCACTGATTTTCACGGATAACACCAATTTCCGCTGTGTTGGTGAATATTCAGGGCAGATCGGCACGGGGAGTGTGAATATTGATTTTTCACCGATTAACCCTGTGACTGGCTTGTCTTACTTCACGGTAAAAAAAGAAGGTTGGGGCGCAGGTTGGGCAAACAGTAACGTGCTGCGCTTTAATACTGTAGCTGCAAATTTCCCGGTCTGGGTGATCCGCACAGTAAAACAATCTGAGCCAACTGTTATGTCAGATCAATTCCAGATCATGCTGCGTGGTGACATTGACCGCGTGGTTTAAAAGTTAAATCAAATATGGCCGCTTGATGCGGTCTTTTTTATGAGTGAATAAAAATGGCAATGAAGCAGACACAAACTAAATTATTTGATTTTTCGGATGTAGGCTTGGATTTCAGTCCGGGATCAAAAAACCTATTCCCGGATCGTTTTAAGAAAATGTTAGCACTGGGCTATAACGAGCAGACTGTTTCAAGCGTGGCTGTAACAGGCAATCAGGTCACTTTCACTTATGGTGTTTCACACGGATATAAGTCTGACCGTGTTTTAAAGATTGATACAGGTCCTTTAGCATCAATAAATAGCGGTGAGTTCTGGATTGATTCTGTCACTACTAATACGGTCACGATGACGATTGATGGGGCGCCAACTTCAATTGCAGGTAATTTCGCAACTAAGGTTGCATCGCTTGGTTGGGAGCTTATGTATGAACAGGCAAACATTCATATTTATCAGTTTAAGCATATTGATAATACAGACATGTATGCGCGTTTATGCTTTCAAACAAATTTAACAGCTCGAAATGTAGTGAGTGTTTGTATTGGCAAGACATTTGATGTTGTAACTGGGTTTATAACTGATGAATTTTCACTAGCAGAAACAAGACAAATTGCAACTCCAACAACTGAAACCAAGTGGGAGTTTCAGCTCTATCCAGGTGACTCAGACAACAACTCAACATATAGTGTAGGTTACCCAGTATATGGCAAAGCTATGTGTGTTGGCAGTTTGTATCACATGGTTTTGATGACAAATCTTGACTCAGGACAAGGACGAGTTAATGCAATTTTCCCGCATAGTGGTGTTGATTACGTTTCTGTGGACTATCCCGTCTTATTAGCAGAAGACTCAGGCCCATCTTCATCAAACACATGGAATTTCAATCAAAATAATACTGGTCGAGTATTTGTTGGAAATATACGTTGTAGATTAGGTGTGTCTTCAAGCGGAAATTTTTCTGACTTGCTTTCAACAACAGAAGTCCCCGCAACCTCATTCTTATCAAGTTTAGTCCAGCCATTTAATATCACCACTGCAATACAATTACCTGTTTATGAATTTAGCTCATCTCAGAAAATTGGTTACGCTTATGGTGTGTATCGCTGTCTTTATGCAACATCAAATCGACCATCAACCGATAGAGCACAAAGCCCAGCAGTCCTAAATGGCGAAAATGCAGAGCTGATTCCGACTGGTAATTTTGGCAACGATCCGTATTTTTACATTTCTGCCCCACTGGAGGAGGTGATACTTGATTAAGTTGCATCGTGTTTTTTTTGGTGGATACCGTGCAGATGTAATCCGCTTAAAAGCAAAAGGATATACTATAACTCGATCAGTGCGGGTGCTTACAGCTACAAATATCAATCACGGTAGGGGGATGATTAAAGGCATAACCAAAAAAGTAGGTGCTAATTACTCACCAGTACCTGTTTGTGTATTTCGCCGCGACAACCGTCAATTGCTCTGGGAAATCAAATCTAAAGCTGATGGCTCTTATGCATTTAGAAACATTGCCGTAGGGCTTGAGTGCTTTGTAGTGGCTTTTGATCCAAGCAATCAATACAACGCAGTCATTCAGGATAAGGTAGTCGCAAAATGAGTAAAACATCAGTCAAAGCACGGCTTGCCATGATTCAAGCCTTCGCAAATTTTATGGATAGCGGTGGCCAAAGTGCTACCGTTATTTTTTATGAAGGTGTGCAGCCTCCCAGTCCTGCTATTGCAGCAGATTCAAACAATGCTCTGGTGACACTAGCTTTTCCTGAGCCATGCATCAAAGAAACCACTGCTATTTATGTAGAGTTTCATCCAACCGATACCGCAACCGTGATTAAGTCAGGCACTGCAACATGGGCACGTATTTATAACGGTGCAGGTGAAGTGGCTGCCGATCTAGTCGTAGGTGCTGATATTACTTTAGCCAATACCAATTTAGCTTTGGGTGGTACGCTGTCTGTTACCTCAATAAAACTCAGACCTTAATTTAAAAAGGGTGCTCATGTGGATTTTAAAAATAAGCTCGGCACCGTTGATGCTCACAACCTAAACTTAAACTTTAAGCCTGATAATACTGATAGCCATAACATCATTCTGAATTTTGAGCATCTGGCTGATAGCTCGACTAATCTTAATTTTGGTGATGATGTTACAGCTGTAATCGATACGGCACTTGATACTGAGTTTACATTTGAAATCACAGCATTCTATGCAGATAGTGGTGCAAATACTGCAGTCATAGATACAGTGCTCGACACTAAATTTAGCGTTGATGTAATTGCTGTATTTAGTGAAAATACTGATGTAATTGGCCAGATAGATACTGTTTTAGATACCAGTTTTAGCTTTGAAGTCGAAGCGGTATTTGTTGAAAACCTATGTATTATTGATGCGGTTTTAGACACTGAGTTTCAATTTGAAGTTAAAGCGCTATTCGATATTAATCACCTGGTCGGTGTGTCTTATGGCTTCGATATGCGCTACCAGAAAGCGATTGCAGCCTTAAGTACCACAGAAATACCATGGTCTAAGCCAATATTAAGAGTCTCGAATGAGGCTCTTTTTTATGATCAAGGCTTGGTAGTTTCGAATCAGGCAAATATTCAGTATGAGCAGGCAGGGTCATTAACCCGGGCGATTAGATCCTTGCATGAACAGGCAACCAGTTTAAGTTCGGATGCGTATGTCATCTGGGAGGAGGGTGATAAGCGCTTTATCCATCAGCGCTATCTGCATGAAGAAACGATCAGGCTGCGCCATAACCGTGAAACAGTCTGGCAGGAAATGATTCGCCGTCGCAAGACTTTTACTTATTCACATGAGGTGGCGCAAGTCTTTGAGCACCGCTTTTCATTTGAGTGGGATAAAAGCCTTGAGATTATCACCAAGTCGGATTTGCCTTGGGATCAGGCCAAAGCGATTCATTACCGCAAGCATCCGGTTCAACCTTGGCCAAAGCCTGAAATACCCAAATACGAAGGCACAGGTGATTTAAATTTTGTCTGCCTCTGTCATGACGTTGATTCACACAATGTTGTTTTAAATTTTGGTGCAGATGACTGTATTCCAGCACTGCCAAAAAGGAACTGGTGGTATATCATGAACACATTAACAGCCGAACGATTGGATACCGGCAAAAAGATTAAAGTCATGGATGGTACTTACAGTACTAGCCGGTCTCAATGGTGCTGGACTTACTCAATTACCGTGGCTCATACCGAAAAAGACAAGTTGCAACCCATCAATGGGCAGCCGGTCATTCTTAAAGTCATGATCAATGGTTTTGAGCATCATATTTTACTCGAGGACCCGGAGGAAACCCGACGTTTTGCCAGTGTTTTATACACCTATCCGGGTCGAAGTATCACTGCTTTGAACTCTGCCAAATATGGACCATTACGCTCATTCATCCAGGATAACGAACGAACCTCTGTGCAACTGGTTCAAGCGGAATTGGATCGAGCGAATAGCGGTACCAACCTGGACTGGAAGCTGATTGATGAACTGGGTTGGATTGTACCGATTGAAAGCCTGAGTTATGCGGAACTTGCACCCATTGATGCAATCAAACAGGTAGTGGATGCGGCAGGTGGTTTTATCTATAGCCAGAAAGCAGGTAATACACTGACTATTTTACCCCGGTACCAGAAAGGCTACTGGGACACGATGACGGTGAATGATTACGACATTCTGTTGCCTGAAAGCCTGGTGATGCAGCAAAACATCAAGCAGAACGATGAGTATATTGCTGACTACAATGCGATTACTGTAGTCAATAGTCGATCTGGTGAAAGCCTAAAAGTACAGCAGCGGGGTACTTCGGGTGATGTGTCTTTAGAAACAGTCACTGGTCCATTGTTTAATGTGGTATCGGGTGCCAGTTACGGCAAAAATGAGCTGGTCAAAGCTAATATTCAGGAGTTACATACCTTTGCTGATATCCCGGTAAGCCAAGAAATTGGCGAGATGCTACCAGGTAAGTCCATTGCCTTTAATGGTCAGTGGTGGGGTGTCATTGATGGGGTGAGTGGCAGTTTCTCGCATAACAAGGTTAATGAAACCATTACAGTGGAGCGTATCAGCCGTGACGAATCCTTTATTTGAACTGCGTAAGCTGCTTAATCCAACCCATGCTGAATACATCGGTACCATCACCTCGGTGAAGCATCCAGAGTATCGGGTGCAAATTGATGGTGGATCTGGTCCAGTCCTTTGCACTTCTGGCACAGCTTATAACTTGGGTGCCAGAGTATTCATTTCAAACCAGGTAATTTTAAGGCCGGCACCCACTGGCCAGCACTCAGAAATAGAAGTCTAAACTCAACCAAATAACAGCACCTTTATAGGTGCTTTTTTATTGCCAAAAAATAGGGGTATGTATGACTAAAGGGGATGTATATGGACTTTCTTAGTCAAGTATTGGAAAGCATAAAGAACCATTCACACATCCTTTTTACAGGTGTGCTGGGTGCAACTTTTGGCTTCCTATTAAGCAAGGAGCCAAGCCGGGATCGCTGGATAGGGTTCTTTGCAGGCTTCATTTTATGTGTGGTCTTTGCTGAGCCAGCAAGCTTATTTCTTGCAAATGGCAAGTACCCTGAGCTATTTGGTTTCGTCTTAGGTGCTGCTGGTAAAAGTACAGCTGAAGCATTGCTGAGTTTGGCTCGATCAAGAGTTCTTGGTTTAGTCAAAAAGGAGAATGAAGATGCTGCTAATCATAAGTAAGACGGCATTGGTATTGTTTCTGGTTTCGTTTGCAATCATGGTATTTCACCCAAAAATTAAACTTCCAAAGCACATCGATTTTCTTTTGATGCTGTCAATTATTTTTGGGGTGGCGCTCTTTGTAAAAGACGACTACTCACCAAGTCCGGCCGGAACCCTTTTTTACACTACAGTAAGTATTTTATTCGCACTATTTACCCGACAACTCTATATTTGGGGTAAGGGTGGTGCACGTCCTAAATTTTTTAATACGGATAAAGATGGTGACAACCCATGAAACATATTTTTGATTTCTTGCGAAAGATTAGCGGCGGCAAACTCACCCAGAAACAGGTTGATGCTGCTGACAAACTGATTGCAACTGCTTACGATGATGTCACCAGTATGCTGGGTATCGCTACGGATGAAATGAGCATCAGCCCAAGTGGTATTGATCTGATCCGTAATTTTGAAAGCCTACGGCTCAATGCCTACGATGATGGCGTGGGGGTATGGACCATTGGTTATGGCACCACAAAATACCTAAATGGTATTCGTGTCAAAAAAGGGGATACCTGCACACTGGAACAAGCCAAAAGCTACATGCAACATGACTTGAAAAAATTCGAGCAAACCGTCAATAGCGCAGTCAATGTTCCGATCAATCAGAATCAGTTTGATGCCTTGGTTTCATTGGCCTATAACATTGGACCTACCGCATTTGAAGAATCCACTTTGGTCAAAAGGCTGAATGAGAAAAATTATAAGGCGGCAGCTGATCAATTTGGCTTATGGGTAAATGCTCGTGGCAAACGCCTGCAAGGTCTGGTGAATCGCAGGAAAATTGAAATGGAGTTATTTTTAAAATGACTCTAAATCTATTATGGAAATACAAACACTGGATCGCAATTGCGGTCTTTTTCTTTTTATGGCTAGGGCAAGTTGCTTACACCAATCACTTAAGCGGAAAGCTGCGCAAGGCTGGTGAACAATGCACAGTAAAAATTCAAGAGATAGAACAAAAACATCTCAAGGCTCTGGCTGAAAAACAAAATCAAATTAACCAGATGAGTTCCGATTATGAAGCAACAAGATCAGAGCAACGTGTGCAGGTCGAAACGGTTACACGTGAAGTGCAAAAGATCATTGATCGTCCTGTGTATCTCAACCATTGCTTTGATGATGATGGCGTGTCAGCCATCAACTCACTTATCACCAGTGATACCAGCAAACCTCCTTGAGCCCTGTCCTGATTTGCAAAAGCTGGAATCAGGGCAGGGTAAGGTTGCTTTAGTCTGGTCTATTGATGTAGTGGCTAAATATAACGACTGCAAAGCGCGTCATGCTGCAATTGTGAAAACCATTAGATAAAACTGAATGATTCACCAGAAAGCAATATTCCAATAAAATAGATAAATGCCTTCATTTGAGGGCATTGTTTATCATTAAAATAAGTAATTAGTTGTTAATTAATCCTCAGGATCCCCTCCCAACTAAAATAGTTCTGAGTCAGATTTTGTCTGGCCATTGCCCATGCTCGACCATGCATTTTGCATGGACCAATTGCTATTTTCTTATCTCCAAATCTCACCTTAACCTGTTCAAGGGCAGATTGAAGTTTCTCATTCTTCTCTATTTGAGTACTATCAGATAGAAGGTCATATATGTATGTCGATTTTGGCTCAATTGCAGTCAAAATTACACCGCATTTCTTAAACTCGATTCCTTCTTGAAACAGCTCATTCATTCGCTTCATTACAGCCCGGTTCATGACGGCAGCACAATCAGTCGGCTCAGCAAATCCGATATTGATCGACTTGTTATAGAAAGGCCTGCTCTTGTCAAAAGGATTGGACTGGGCAAAAGCAATCACACAACCACAAAGAGATTCATCTTCTCTTAACCGCTTAACAGCATTCTGTAGGTAATCACTCATTGCCTCAGATAGTGATTCAATATCGGTTACCCGTGCGCCAAATGAGCGTGATGAAATGATTTGCTTCTTGGTTGGCGCAGCCTGCTCAAGTTCGATACATGAAATCCCTTGCAGCTCCATGACAGTCCTCTGCATCACCACAGAAAATAGTTTTCCCATTTGATGTGAATTAGACCTAGCTAAATCAAGAACAGTATTAACACCTAAGCTTTTTAGTTTTTTACTATGCTGACGACCCACTCCCCAAACTTCGGAGACATCAATCAGACTAGAAAAATAATCACGATGTTTAGGATCCATAGAAACCAGATCACAAACACCATTGAAGCGTTTTGCTTTTTTAGCCATATGATTGGCAAGCTTTGCTTCGGTCTTTGATCGACCAATACCGACACAAACCGGTAATCCGATCCACTGCAAGATCCGCTGTCGCATATTTTGCGCATATTCAACCAGGTCATAATTTTCAGAATAGGCAGTAAGCCTTAAAAAGCACTCATCAATCGAATAAACTTCCTGCTCACCTGGCGCCACGTAATCAGCCAGAATCGAATGGAAACGTTGAGACATTTCAGCATACAAAGCATAGTTACTCGAAAGTACCTGTACATTATGTTTTTCGACAATATCCCTAACCTGGAATAGGGGAACACCCATCTTAATACCAAGATCTTTTGCTTCTTGGGAACGTGCAACTGCACAGCCGTCGTTATTTGAAAGAACAATGACCGGCACATCTTTAAGTTTAGGATTAAATAGGCGCTCACAGCTTACATAGCAATTATTTACATCAATGAGCGCGTATATTTCATTGTTATAGCTCATCTGAATTTCTTGATTACATTTGTGACTACACCCCAGATTTCAAATTGCTGACCTTCTTGGGGATGAATATCTGGATAACCCTCATTTTCAGCTTTCAACCAGCAACCTTTCGCATCAATAATTAGCCGTTTCACTGTCAATTCATTATCGATACTGGCAATCACAATATCTCTATGCCTAGCCTGAATACTGCGATCTACAACCAAGGCGTCATTAATATCAATTCCTGCATTTAGCATAGAAAGAGAATCCGCACGAACAATAAAAGTAGCATTCGCATTATTAATGAGGTACTCATTCAGATCGATTTTTTTATCAATATAATCTTGAGCGGGCGAGGGGAATCCAGCTTGAACGCGTTCGGTTGCCAAGGGTATTTCTATTTTTGTGACAGGATCAAACTGACGGATATCACTAATTTCATTTTCTTTTTTAAGAGATTCTAGGTATTCTTTAATATCAAGAATTTTAGATTCAGGCACTCGAATAACTTTAGTCTCTTCAGACTTTTTTCGACCTGCCCCGGCTCGAAAACCCCCATGAGTACTGTTCATAACTTTACGACTCCTTGATTTTTGTAACAATAATCAAGATTGTAAAGACTCGATAAAAATCAAACAAATAAAATAAATCTTTTAAATTCAAAGATGCGTCATAGAGTGACGCAAAATTATGATATTTCGGATAAGCGGTTATAGTGCTAATTGACTTGATAAAGACTCTTAGTCAGGGTTGCACAGCTCATTCAATAAGCGCAAAAGTTCATATCACTGTTTGTGTTCAGTGCGTGAACTAAAAAGCCCTCAGTTGAGGGCTTTTATAATATATGATATTTATTTAGGCTTTATTTTTTATGGAAATATTAGTGATTGTTATTAATTTAAAATAGTAAAGTTTTGATAGTAGTTTTTTCTACCATTTACGCTATCTATAAATCTGTATGTAAAAAAGTCATACTGACCGCGATGTAGATAATCATTAGCATTTTGCTTAAAATCATTACTTAATAATTTTTCATCAGCTTCTTGATTACGCTTTGATTGGAACGATGTTAATAGATCTTTCATAACAATCTCCTTAATCCATAGTTCTCTGATAGAAGGGATCCTCTTCAACAAAATAGCAAATACTTGTACTAGGCAAGCACCACTGGTATGTACCAAAAACTCGTATTAATTGCTCCTTTGATGAATTAAATAATCTTATTAGATTATTCTTATCATCATATTCACCCGTATATTGAGTGATAGGATATGGATGAAACTCTTCATACATTTTATGTACGGTTACCTTTCTCGTATTCATAGTAAGGCCTGCAAACTAAATCTAATAAATACTATTTTATTAGTTATAAAATAAGCTTAGGCCTTTGCTTAATTAATAGATAGGTCTTATGTGTATCAGGATGTATTTACCTTAAAAGATATTAATTTTTATATAGAGTGTAGAAGTATCTTGGACTATCTATGACATTTAATAATAAAAATATGGATCCTGATTGTTCTTAGCCATCTTATTGCATTCTTTACATTTAATACTCTCTATAGAGTAGAGCCCACGAGTTTGCTTACCTTCGGCAGCAGCAATAAGATAAAAGTGCTGAGTATCGTTAAAACTATAGTCATCCCATGCTCCACAAACAGAACACTTAATAATTTTTCTATCGCAGTAAATGTGTGGTTTTTCCATTATATTTTCTCCAAAAATTTTCTAAATTCTTCTATAAATATAAAGCTGGCAGTCAAGGTCAACAGCCTTAACTTGGTCGGAAGTTTGAAACAAAAAAATTAGCTTCAATTTACTCTTTCCATCCATCTACTATATCAGCCCAATACACTATATTTCTCATCCTGAATCATAATTCTATTGTGCTAAAATTTTACTTCAGAAATAACTGAAAATCAGCGTATTAGGTATGCAGTCTACAAAATTTCATAAATCTACAAAAAATAAAATTTGTAGACTGATTTGTAGACTGTTGAACAGCAAGTAAGGACAATTTAATGCAACATGATGCAACTATTAGTATTTGCAAGTCATTGAAAATATAAAGGTATGCAAGTTAATGCAATCTATTGCAATTCACCACAAACTAAGTGGTTTCTACTTTTTTTACTATGCCATTGTTGGGGCATTCATGCCTTTTTGGAGTCTGTATCTTGAAGATCAAGGCTTCAATTATCAGGAAATCGGGATTTTATCTTCTATTGCGATTGTTACCCGATTCTTTGCTCCCTTAATTTGGGGCTGGATTGCAGATAAGTCCGGTAAACGCATGTTGCTGGTGCGTATTGCCACCTGGATGGAAGCCTGTATCTGGTTCATGATTTTTATCATTCCCAATAGCTTTCAATCTGTAGCTTTACTGATGCTGATTTTCAGTTTTTTTCAGAATGCTATTCTGGCACAGTTTGAAGGTGTAACTTTGTTCTGGCTCGGAGAAAAAAGAGCAGAACTGTATGGCAAAGTACGAAAATGGGGATCAGTCGGCTTTATTATCGGTGTATTCGGCTTGGGCGCCGTCTTTGAAATTATTAGCATCAGTATGTTACCCGTCTTGTTGCTGAGTATTTCATTTCTGGCCTTTCTTTGGTCATTTACCATTAAAGAGCCCACGACAGCGCCTACCGCCCAGAAACAGCTCGAACCCTTATGGCCGATATTTAAACGCCCAGTGGTGTATAGTTTTTTCCTGATTGAATTGATTCTGCTATTTTCACACGCGCCGTTTTATAGTTTTTATAGCAATTATCTCAGTCAGGCGGGATTTAGCACCAGCCAGATTGGGCTGCTCTGGTCAGTCGGGGTCATTGCGGAAATCATCATGTTTGCCTATGCGACGTTCTTTCTGACACGCTGGTCATGGCGCCATCTGGTCACGTTATGCTTATTGATGACCGGATTAAGATGGTTCATCGTCGGGGTCTTTCCTGCTTCATTCATGGCACAGTTTTTTGCTCAAACGATTCACGCTTTAAGTTTTGGTTTATTTCATATGATTGCGATGCGAGTGATTTTCCAGAATTTTTCTGCAGGGCAGCAAGGACGTGGACAAGCGCTCTATAGCACCATGTGGGGCATTGGCGTGGCGAGTGGCAGTATTCTGGCTGGGCATTATTGGGATCAAGTCGGCGGCACATCTATCTTTATCGCTGCTGCAGTATCGACTTTGCTTGGCTTGTTACTGATTTTCGGATTGCCAAATAAAGTCGAACTGCAAAAACAGGCTTGAAAATATCATCTCAGTATTAAATACGGATTTTGGCGTATTGCCCAAACCACGGTTGTGCCTGTTCCAATTGGGCTGCCAGTTGTAATAGCAGATCCTCACGGGCAAACGGTGCAATAAACTGTGAACCGAGCGGCAGGTTTTGTTCATTCCAGTACAGTGGTACAGACATCGCTGGGAGTCCGGTAATATTGGCCAACTGGGTAAAAGGCACCCATTTTAGATTTTCTTTCACAATCTGGTTTACTAGTTTCCCTTGCGCCAGTAAATGCGCTTTATTCAGTTTCAATAAACCTTTAAGAATCGGTTTCTGCCAGTTTGGTGTTTTGACCTCACCATTTTTCGGCGCCACTGTCGCCGTTGCAGGCGTTAGATAGAGGTCATAATTATCAAAGAAATGATTCATCTGGGTCACATACTGGCCCCAGTTATTCAGGTTCTGGATATAATCAATCGCGCTGGTTTTGGCCCCAAAAGCCGCCAGTGCTAAAGAGTCCAATTCAAAATCATTTGTTTTAGACGGATAGCCTTTCTGGATTTCATCCAGCATAAATGAAAATTGGCTAAACCAGGTGGTAATAAAATCCTTGGCCAGTTGCATTCCATCAATGGCTGGGCGGTCTTCGACCACCTCATGGCCCAAAGATTCTAGCAATTTGGCTGTTTTTTCAATGGCTTTAATGGCATCCTGGGAAACAGGTGTGCCAATCGTAGAATAAGTGCTAAACGCAATTTTCAGTTTTTTTGGCGGTTGCTGAATCACATCCAGATAATGATGCTGTGGACGCTGAATCTTAAACAGTGAACTATGATCTTCACCATGGGTGGCATCCAGCATTGCAGCACTATCCCGTACCGTTTTGGTCAGTACATGCTGAATCGCGGCGCCATGCATGGCTTCACTCATTTGTGGTCCCCAAGGCGTGCGGCCACGACTCGGTTTCAGGCCAAACAGGCCGCAATAGGAAGCGGGGATACGTATCGAGCCGCCACCATCACCAGCACCCGCAATTGGTACAATTCCGGCAGCCACGGCAGAAGCGGAACCACCGGACGAGCCGCCGCTATTATGCTGTAAATTCCACGGATTTTTACAGCTGCCCCAGGCATCTGGTTCAGTAATACCTTTAATCCCAAATTCAGGAGTATTGGTACGTCCAAAAGTCACAATCCCGGCTTTTTCCCAGCGATTGACAATCTCGGCATTGGTCTCGGCGATATAACCAATCCGTTTTAAGCCCTGACAACCATAAGAAGTTGGATAACCGGCATATTCCTGAAACAGGTCTTTAACCAGAAAAGGCACACCGGCAAAAGGTCCGGACAGATTTTGCTGGCTCCGTTTCAATGCATGCTCATGCATCGGAATAATAATTGCATTTAGCTCGGGATTGGCAATTGAGCTACGCTCTAGTGCAGCAGATAAAAGTTCACTTGAATGTACTTGTTTATTGGCGACCAGATCAGCCAGTCCTAAACCGTCATATTGCAGATATTCTTCAAATTTCATTGCCATTCCCTAGTGTTGCTGCTTCAAGGTTGTAGATCATTTAGGCTCAAGATGCAAGCACCACCTGATTTCGCCCACGATGTTTGGCCTGATACAAGGCTTGATCTGCAATATTGATCAGGTTTTGCAGGTCTTGGGCCTGCGGTTCATTTTGATGAGTGATGCCGACACTCACGGTAATATACAGGGGCGAGCCATCTGATTGATAAATCGGGGTTTTTTCCACCAGATCACGAATCCGTTCTGCAATAAGACGTGCTTCTGATGGTTCGGTATTCCAGAGTAACAGCACAAATTCTTCCCCACCAATTCGTGCAAACAGATCTTCAGCACGTAAATTATTACGTACAATCTGCGCAAAGTGTTGCAGGACTTTATCACCGACATGATGGCCAAAATCATCGTTCAGACGTTTGAAATGATCAATATCCAGCATGATGACCGAAAATTCCATTCTGTTGGCATATTGCAGTAAATATTCACCTTTCTGAAAGAAAAAATGACGGTTCATGGTGCGGGTCAGACTGTCATGATTGGCCAGATAGAGAACCCGTTTAAACAGCTCATTGCGGTTTTGACTAATAATACAAAGAATAAGCGGCGATAAGGCCAGCATAAACAGCCCGATCCGGAGCGAAATATAAATCGTAGAATCTGCCAAGGTGTCATGCGTTGTGGCATAAAACCGCGTCAGGCTGTAATAGGTCAGGATAATCACAAAAGCGTTGATCATGGTCATGGTAAACAGGCGATAGGTCAACGCAGCCCAGATCAGTGCAGCCAGAGGGTAGAGCATTGCACCCGGGCCTGCAAAAATATTGGTAATGATGACACAGGCCACGACTGAAGATGCAGGTAAAAAATAGCTGAAGTAATTACGTTTTTGACGACGGTTTTTAAATAAGTACTGCATGTCTTTTATTCTTGGGAATGCCAAGATTAAAGGAAGAAACACAATATAATTCACCATTTCACCGGTCCACCACAGACCAAAATCAATCCATAGATTTTCTTTGGTCATGAATGAATTGGGTAGATTGGGCAAGGTGATAACTGCAAAAGCCGCACTGGCCAGGCAGCCTGCAAAAGCGAAGATGCCAAATAAATGAACGAAGGTATAACCGGTATTATAGTATTTGTAATTAATCTTGAAATATCGAATAAAAAATATCGAGACAATAGTACTGATCAGATTAGACAGGGTAAGAAACAGGCTTTGTAATAGGCTGTTCCCGGTGACCAGATCTGCAAACATAAAAGCACTGAATGCACCGAGCCAACCTCCCATATTATTTAAATGTGGAAAGCGTAAGAACAGGGCTAACAAGGCAGCATTGGCCGGCCACAATAAGGCCAGGTACTCAATCGGTCTGGTTGCGATCCCAATAAAACAACAGACTAAAACAGCGAAAACAATGACAAAATAAGCATAGGTTTCATGATTTAATTGTTGTTCTGTTATTCGAGCTAATTGCAAATTTAAAATCCTATTCAAATTTTTAAGTGTGAATGATCACTTTGTTCAGCAACTAAGTTTGACCCAAAATATAATTTTATTGTTTGATTAATCTGTTATTAATACGAACTATTAAGATTCTTATATACGAAATATATACAAAAAAAGTCAGAAAGGAAATCCATCTTTTTAAACAATGTGATAAATAATTTCTGACTCTGTATTGAAATTGCGTTAGAGCGGGACACGATCCCAAAAAATATGATAATTTAGAATCAATTGTTAACAAGATGCCGGTAAATATGAAAAAAATATGTCTTAGCCTTATCTTACTCATGAGCTCACCTTGGCTAATGGCGACAGAAAATAAAAAACCAGCAAATGCTCCTGCTAAAGCTGCTGAAATCCCAAATACATTTACTGTGAAAACCCGTCCGGAAATTGTCGGATTGTGGGGAATGGAAATCCCGAATAATAAAAAATGTATCGAATATTATAATTTTAAAGGCAATAATAATGTGGTGATTAAAAGTGGCGATGAGTGGACGTCAGGGCTGTATGACTATCAGCCGGCACAGGATCCTTCACAGCAGATTCCAGCGCTGATTCTGCAAGTAAAATATGACAATAATGAAAAAGACTGTTCAGGCAATCAGGTGGATCAGTCTGGTGAAATTTCGCAGTATTTTGTGAAATGGCAAAACCCTTATACCATTAACTTCTGTACCAATGAAAAAGCCGAGCAATGTTTTGCCGTGCTCAGACGCGTATTGCCTTAAATTGCACACAATAAAAAACCGCTGAATGACAGCGGTTTTTTATGAGCTTTGATTTAGGCTTTATCTTCAGCACCTTCAAGCTGCTTTAACAAATGCTTCTCTAGGTAATGAATATCCATTGCCTGTTTGCAGAAGTTTTTATCCTGAAGGATTAAATCTTTATGCAAAGGAATATTAGTTTTAACACCAGTTAAAATCATTTCTTCCAAAGCATTTCTCATTCGAGAAATAGATGTCTCACGATCCTTACCATGCGAAATCAGTTTGGCAATCATCGAATCATAATACGGTGGAATGCTGTAGCCTGGATAAACATGCGAATCTAAACGGATACCTGCGCCGCCTGGTGCATAGAAGTTGTCAATCTTGCCTGGTGAAGGCAGGAAGGTCGATGGATCTTCTGCGTTAATACGGCACTCAATCGCATGTCCTAAAACCTTGACGTCTTCTTGCTGAATATCTAGGCCTAAGCCGCCAGCAATACGCAATTGCTGTTCGATAATATCGATCCCCGTGACCATTTCAGTCACCGGATGCTCAACCTGAACACGCGTATTCATTTCAATGAAGAAGAACTCATCATCTTCAAACAGGAATTCGAATGTACCTGCACCACGATATTGCATCAATTTACAGGCATTGACACAGGCTTCTAGAATATCAGCACGTGCTTGCTCTGGTAAGTTTGGCGCAGGCGCTTCCTCCAGTACTTTTTGATGGCGACGCTGTAGTGAACAGTCACGATCATACAGATGAATCGCATGGCCATTACCATCAGCGAGTACTTGCACTTCGACGTGACGTGGCTTTTGCAGGAAACGTTCCATATAGACCGTATCATCACCAAACCACATTTCCGCATCACGCTGTGCAGCCTGAACAGATTCCAGCAGGGTATCGACATTTTCTACGATACGCATACCACGACCACCACCGCCAGAAGCAGCTTTTACAATCAGTGGAAAACCGATCTCTTTGGCTTCAGCCATGGCATTGTGAATCGTTACGGCATGGTCGCAGCCCGGTACTGTTGGTACACCAGCCTTTTTCATGGCAATAATGGCAGAAACCTTGTTCCCCATTAAACGAATATGTTCCGGACGTGGACCAATAAAGATAAAACCAGAATTTTCTACGATCTCAGCAAATTCTGCATTTTCAGCGAGGAATCCATAACCAGGATGGATTGCATCTGCGCCGGTAATTTCAGCAGCTGTAATAATCGCAGGAATATTCAGGTAGCTGTCACTGCTGGCACCAGGGCCGATACATACTGCTTCATCACAGAAACGTAAATGCATCAGGTCCTTGTCTGCGTCAGAATAGACACCTACAGTTTTGATCCCTAAAGTTCTGCAAGCCCGGGTGATGCGTAATGCAATTTCACCACGGTTTGCAATTAAAACTTTTTGCAACATTATAAATCCCCGGGGTGATTAAGCGCGGTAGCGGAAAAGTGGTTGGCCGAATTGAATCACATCACCATTTTTCACCAGAATTTCTTCGATCACACCACTTTGAGTTGCTTCAATCGGGTTCATGATTTTCATGGCTTCGATAATACCTAAGGTATCACCAGCAGAAACGGTTTGACCCACTTTGACAAATGTCGCTTCGCCTGGGCTTGGTGCCGCATAGAACACGCCGACCATTGGTGAAGTTTCAACTGCACCGCGAGGAGATTTTGCTGCTGGCGCTTCGGCTGCTGGTGCAGGCATCGCAGGAACAGCTGCTGCAACCACTGGATTACGACGAGTTAATGCAATCGATTGATCGCCTTCTTTAACTTCGATCGCCTGTAAGTCAGATTCAATCATCAAGTCGATGAGTTTCTTGATTTTACGGATATCCATGAGACAGTATTCCTAATTAAGATTGTGTAGAAGGTTGTATTTTTTCAATGATATAGTCGAGGGCAGCAGCATAGCCTTTTGCACCTAGACCACAGATCACGCCGATGGCTTTATCGGACAAGTATGAATGATGTCGGAATGCCTCACGTGCATGCACATTAGACAGATGGACTTCAATAAAAGGAATGGCAACGCCAAGGAGAGCATCGCGAACCGCAACAGAGGTATGGGTCAATGCTGCTGGATTAATAATGATATATTGAATGCCGTCTTGCTGAGCTTGATGAATTCGGTCAACAATGGCACCTTCCCAGTTGCTTTGGAACGTTTCGAGTTGTAATGTGGCCTTTTGAGCCTGAGTAATCAGTTGCTGGTTAATATCCTCAAGACTAAGGTGACCATAAACTTCCGGTTCGCGCTTCCCAAGCAAGTTTAAATTCGGTCCATGAATAACCAAAATGGTCGAACTCATCCAGCATGCTCCAATTAAAAAGTATCGGGGTTTGTTTGCAAGATGTCTGCAAACTCTGCTTATTATTGCATGATTTTCTACATTACTATTTATAATTTCTTTGAATTAACGTAGAAAGCATATAGCAAACAGTGGCGCTATAATGAAAACTTTGCAGAGATTTGGCAATGTTAAAAAATTACAATTCGCTGGGTATTCAGATTATTTTCATTGTAAACCCAATTGGCAAAAACAGTTAATATCCTTTATGTAACTGTATCTTCATGTTAACGCTAAATTCTTCCTTTTAGTGATATTTTTAGTTTTGAGCAAGAGTTGTCTGGCTGATTTTACCGCAATGTTCGACTTCTAGAGCATAGAAAACTCTTTACATTCTGACTTTAGAGTTGTGCTGATTATCCTCTTTATATATAAGCTATCGACCGCTTCTTAAAACGTGATGAAAATTTAAAAATATAAGATAAGACAATATGTTAATGATATTTTCTCTTATTGTCCTTGGATTTTCCTAGGTCTATTCTTCCAATAGATTGGAATTAATTACATTACTTTAACTTCAAGCATCCATGATAAGTGCTGTGCAAAAATGTACTTCATCTTCTAGATATAAGGGTTGAATCTCAGCAGGTTTAAGATAAAACGCTCGACTTATATGCTTCGTGTGTATAGATCTGTGAGGTGACGAATGTGTTCATCTTCAAGTCTTCTACGCAGTAAAGATATGATTCACCTAACGCATAGACAGTGGCAAAAACGCATACATTTGATGCAATTTTGCGCAGCATCATCTTTCAAGAAAAGTTTAAAAGTATTGAAGAGTGTAAAGATTGAACTAAATAGGTCTGATTGAGGCGGAATACGGGCTTAAAGCAAAATTTGCTCTATAGTTGCCTCCTCTAAATTAACTTCTTGAGCTAATCTTTATATAATCATGCGATTCATCTCAAACAAGACTTTCTATGACACCTGCATGCAAACTATTAAAAGCCAATAAAATTGAATACAGCATTCATGAATATGAACATGATGCCAATGCCAAAAGTTTCGGGCTAGAAGCTGCTGAGAAATTGGGGCTTTCGGTGGAAGAAGTCTTTAAAACTTTATTAGTCACGGATGAAAAACAGTATTTTGTTGCCATCTTACCGGTACATCATCAACTCAATCTGAAAAAAGTAGCGCAGGCCGTAGGATGCAAAAAACTCCAGATGGCAGATCCTAAACATGCAGAACGCTTGACCGGTTATCTGGTCGGCGGAATCAGTCCCATTGGTCAAAAGAAACGATTAAAAACGGTGATTGATGCCAGCGCAGAACAGTTGAATACGATCTATGTCAGTGGCGGTAAAAGAGGCTTGGATATCGGAATAAAACCAGCTGATCTTGCCAATGTGCTCAATGCACAGTTTGTCGATGTACTGGATACATAAGATCGAAGTACGATGATCACCTAAATTCATAGAACCTGAAGTGATAGATTTAAAATGGCTGCATATTTTTTGGTCGGAAATAACAGTAAATCATTTTATACGTTTGTATATTAGATAAGTTAAAACACAGCCTGACTGTGTACACAACAAGGAATGAAAACAAAAATATAAATTATGATGCGGAGCATAATGGATGAAAATTCAAAATAAAAAATGGCCACGGTTCTGTCTGACATTATCTGCAATGGCGATGCTTTCTGCGTTGCCGAGTGTACAGGCCGCTACTTCGTCTTCAGCTGCACCTGCCAATTCACAGCAGGTTTTCTTTGTCGGAAATAACTGGGATGGCACAGTAACCGTGATTCGTCCATCGGGTGATTTTGGCAAAATAGGCGTCATTAACATGATTCCTGACCGTAAAGAGCGCCTTAAGGAAATTCACCTGAATCCAATCAAACTGATTGCCTATACTTATATTCAGACCACAGCCGGTGAAGGCAATGATCAGTTGGTGGATGATATGTACTCGACACCAGACGGGCAGTCAGTCGTTGCATCACGCCCAAGTTTCGCCGATGTGGTATCAATTAATATCAAAACCGGCAAGATTAACTGGCGGACGCCTGTAGAAGGCTTCCGTGCCGACCATATGGCAGTATCACCAGATGGGCAGCGCATCGCTGTATCTGCATCTTCAGGAAATGTAGTGCATGTACTAGATATCCATACCGGTAAAGAGTTAGGCCGTTTCAGTACTGGCGATAAACCGCATGAAAATATTTACTTCGATGGCGGCAACAAGATCCTGAACTCTGCCATCGGCAATGTGGAAACCTCGATGGATGCACAGTGGCAAGACTTTACTAAAGGTAAGCGTTTTATCACTATCGCAGATGCCAATACGCATCAGGTGCTAAGAAAAATCGATTTCAGACCTGCACTTGATGCATTTGGTCGTAAAGATTTATCCAACTCAGTACGACCAATGGTATTTAGCAAGGATGAAACCAAACTGTATGCCCAGGTTTCATTCTTTAATGGTTTGATTGAATACGATCTGAACCAGAACAAGATTAGCCGGATCGGACAGCTGCCTGGTAGTGACAGTATTCCGAAAGACCGGACAAAATGGGTGAATGATTCACGTCATCATGGATTGTCAATCAGTGCTGATGGTGAAAAGCTCTGTGTCGCCGGTACCATGGATAACTATGCTACGATTGTAGATCGCAAAACACTGACAGCCGGGAAACTGATTTCTGCAGGTAAACCTTATTGGGCAACGCGAAGCCCGGATGGTCGTAGCTGTGTAATTTCAGAAAGTGAAACAGATGTAGTCACAGTGATTGATTTTGCCACAGGCAATAAAGTGCTGAGTGTACCGGTAGGAAATCATCCACAACGCGTCCGGATTGGATATGCACCAGCAGACTGGTCAACGCCGTAGTCAATCGTCGATGAGCGAAAAAGACAGCTTTTTGATAAAGGCTGTCTTCTTTAGCTGAGGACATAAAAATGAATGATAAAACAATTCTGTTCTATGTAATGCTCGGATTGCTATTGTTTGGGACTTTAGCCGGTATTGGCTATCAGGTACGACAAGAAATCTATCGGACGAATTTTACTGATCAGACCCATTCTGATCCGGTCCTGCCAGTTGAAAAATCGGCAAGCTATATATCTGTTAACTCTCCTGAGAATAGTCAAACTACGAAGAAGAAACAGAACGATACGGTTGCAAAGCAAAGCGAATTATCAAAGCAACAAGAACAGTTATATCTGGACTTTACTCAGATCATTAACGCTTTAAGTGAGGGACAACGACCAAATCCTCAACAAGTCAGTTTGTTGATCAGTCAGCAGCAAAAACTGGTAGAGGCCCAACTGGTGAGCAAGGCCGAAGCGAAAGCACAAATTGAGTTTCTGATTAAAGTTCTGCCTGAAATGGATCATGAATTGCATCGGGCGTTGCGAGTATTAGAACAAACTCGAACTTGACGAATTAGATCCAGCTGTATCTTTCATTATTCTCAGTCTGAAAATTGCTCTCATAAAAAAAAGCCCAAAAAATGATCTGGGCCTTTAAATACACACTATAGAAAGCTAAGTATCTTTATAAACAATTTGCAGGCTTGGGTACACCAGCCAAACGGCTTAAGTGACGGGCCACCAGACCAGTATTAAACTTTTCTTGAAGCATGGCATTATTGATATCGGCACTGACAGTTTTCATTAAAAATTTAATCAGTGGTCGTGTTGCTGGTGAATGACCAAACTGCTGATAGAACTGACGTACCGCTTGCAGAATTTCAAAATGCCAAGGAGTTAAGCTCAGTTCCAGACTATCGGCCAGCACTTGAGCGACTTCTTCATTCCAGATGGTATAGTCAACCAGATGGCCATCTTGATCCAATTCTAAATTCATATCTAACTCATTTATTATTTCATTGAAATGCAGCGATTAAACTCGAGGCAAAGATCTGCAAAATCCGCATAATTCAAAAGCTTTATCTGATCAGGCAAAGGCTGTACTAATAACTCCGCATCATTTTTCAGTATGTGAATTTTCGGCAAGCTTTGAAGAAATGAATGCTCTAGCAGCAAAACCGCTTCACCCATCAGCACGACCTGATCACCCATTGTATAAGTTTGAGCCAGTTGCTCTAGGATCTGCGCTGTTGCCGAATAGCTGGATTGGATCAGATAAAGTGTGTAATTTGACATTTTTATATCCTTGTTCCTTACCAATACATCACATGATCAAAGCTTTGAATAAATTCAGAATTAAGCTCAATAAATTCGATTTCTTGTTCGCTCTGTGCCACAAATGAGGAATGCTGGTTTTTTTTCTCAATCAGAATCGGAGTGAGATCATAAAACTCGAAACTGTCGACCATATTTGATGCCAGTTTGAATGCATGATGCACCTGGTCAAATTGCAATTCTGAACGCAGCAGACTGAGGGCAGCACCTTGTAGCAGGACTTTAACTTCTGCGCCAAAGGTTGCCAGGATCATAGTAGCCGACAGGCTTTCATGCACCTGCAGACTGGTCAGATTGGCTTGGGTTAATATAACAAGTACAGATTTCACACAAGATTCCTTGGAAAAGCAACACATTCTAAAAAATGAAACATCTAGAATTGAATGAGACGTTGTGAGGACTGAACAGCATCGGCAAGTTCACCTAAACCGACCAATTCAAAGGCATCTGCCAGATTATGCTGCTGAATATTGTGACGTCGAGCATTGTCCAGATCTGTAATTCCACGTGCCAATGCTGCACTTACACAGACCGGGAGGCGAATCTGTAGCGCTTGCCATGCATGTGTAAGATGACGTTGATCGTCGGGTACCCATTGCAGTGCATTTGCGACCGATACGCCGTCCTGATAGAAGAATACACGGAATGCTTCCTGTTTATCTTGCAAGGCCTGAGCCAAACCCAGGGCATGCCAGGCATAAATGGAAGTCGGTGCGGAGGTAACAAGAATTAAGGTGCTCATCGAAATTCACTACAGGCTTGATCAATAGCAACAGATTGATCTTGGCTTCATCAGAAAGTAGGTAGTATAAATGATTTTAGTGACGGGTGGATTAGGATTTTTAGGCTCACATATTGCTTTAAGTCTGTTAGCACAAGGACTAGAGGTCATTGTGGTCGATAATTTGGCCAATGCTAACTTACAGACTCTGGAGCGCCTCGAATTTATTTCTGGTATGTATGTACCTTTTATCAAAATTGATATTCGCAATACGCCAGCATTGAACAAAGTCTTTGAGCAGCATTCGATTCAGGCTGTGGTGCATACCGCAAGTTTTAAATCACTGGAAGAATCAGTATTAAAACCACTTGAATATTATAATGATAATGTTAGCTGTATTATGAGTCTCATGCGTGCCATGCAGCGTACCGGCGTGCGTCATCTGGTACATTTATCCAGTCTGGCGGTATATGGACAATCTGGTGCAGACTTAAGCGAAGATCTGCCTTTTAACTTCACTTATCCGAATCCCTATATCAAATCGCAACAAATGGTTGAGGAAATTATCCGGGATACTGCCAAAACTGATAATGAATGGCGGATTGCGATCCTACGTCTGTCCAATATCGCCGGCGCCTTTGAACACGGTGTGCTGGGGGAAGCGGTGCCACCTTTACCGAAAAATATTTTGCCTTTGGCGATGCAGGTCGCTGCACAGCAACGTGAATATCTGGAATTACGCCGTCAGGCCCATACTGCGGATGGCACAGTAGAACGCAGTTTTCTGCATGTCGCAGACTGTTGTGATGCCGTGATCAAGTCCTTGCAATGGCTATCACAACAGCAGGAATTAAAATGTGAAGCCTTTAATTTTGCCGGTGAATTGATTTCAATACAGGATTTGCTAGATCAACTGGCTGAAGTGACTCAATCTGCAATCAAAACCATGGATGCTTTACCATATCCCCATGCGGAAATGGATCAATTGGGGGCGAACATTGAAAAGGCGCGAAATATTCTACATTGGCAACCTCAGCGATCACTCAGAAAGATGCTTGAGGATGAATGGTTGTTTTATCAGAATATGCTCAGAGGGCAGTAATTAAGAGTGTTTAGCTAATATTTGATAATAATTATCATTTACATGATTGCTGTAATCAATTACTTTAAATAAATAGATTAAATCATTGATATAGAAATTCCTAAGATCAGTAACAGGCAAGAAGAATTGAGGTTGAACATGCAAACACGTATTGAACATGACACGATGGGAGAAGTGGCTGTACCGAGCGAGGCTTTATGGGGCGCTCAGACTCAGCGTAGCTTGCAAAATTTCAAAATTGGAAATGAGCGTTTGCCTCGGCCAATGATTCGTGCCATGGGACTCGTCAAAAAAGCTGCCGCCTTGACCAATGCCGAGCTGAATCAGATTCCCCAAGAACTGTCACACTATATCGTGGATGCGGCAGATGAAGTCATCAGCGGGAAATGGGACAGTCAATTTCCATTGGTGGTCTGGCAAACCGGTTCAGGTACGCAAAGTAATATGAACTGTAATGAGGTGATTGCCAATATTGCCAACCAGAAATTGGGCAATCATTTAGGGGCACAAAAACCGGTTCATCCAAATGATCATGTCAACCGTGCCCAATCTACCAATGATTCATTTCCAACTGCGATTCATGTGGCTGCGAGCTTGCAGATCAATGAACTGTTAATTCCGGCAGTCACACGCTTGCGCGATACTTTATATGCCAAATCTCAGGATTTTGCCGATATTGTAAAAATTGGCCGGACTCATCTACAAGATGCTACGCCTTTAACCTTGGGGCAGGAATTCAGCGGTTATGTTTCTCAGCTGGATCATGGGCTTCTTCGTCTAGAACAGGCCTTAGTTGGTTTATATGAATTGCCATTAGGCGGGACAGCGGTCGGTACTGGTCTGAATGCTCATCCCGATTATGCCGTTCAGTCTGCTAAAACACTAGGACAGTTAACAAGCTTACCATTTGTAACTGCGCCAAACAAGTTTGAGGCTCTGGCAGGCCGTGATGCTGCGGTATTCGCGTCTGGTGCATTAAAGACTTTAGCGGTGAGCCTGAATAAGATTGCCAATGATATTCGCTGGCTGGCCAGCGGGCCTCGTTGTGGTTTTGGTGAATTGCGTATTCCTGAAAATGAACCGGGTTCTAGCATCATGCCGGGTAAGGTGAATCCGACGCAAAGTGAAGCGATGACGATGGTCGTCGCACAAGTTCTCGGCAATGACACCACCATTAACGTGGCAGGTGCATCAGGTAACTTTGAACTGAATGTGTTTATGCCGGTCATTGCCTATAACCTGCTGCAATCCATCCAGCTTTTAGGCGATGCGTGTAACAGTTTTAATGATCACTGCGCCGTAGGTATTGAGCCGAATCATGAAAAAATTGAACATTTCCTGCATGATTCTTTAATGCTGGTCACAGCATTGAATCCGGTGATTGGTTATGAGAATGCAGCCAAGGTTGCCAAAACAGCCTATAAGGAAGGAAAAACCTTAAAACAGGTGGCTGTTGAACTGGGTTTAGTCACCGCTGAACAGTTTGATGAGGTGGTGCGTCCTGAACAGATGGTTTCACCGAATGCCAAATAAGAGCTGTAGCGCTTTTATTTTCAATCTTTCCGCCTGTTTTATCATGGAATAGTCAGCAGTGGTTTTTATCTCGGGCAGAGTTGCGTACAATAGTGCTAGATGAGATTAACCACTGATGATTGTTTTATGCTTGATATTTATTTAACAGATGTTCAAAGAAAGGTGCAATTCAAGGATTATCCAGGTGAGCATCCTGTTAAATTTATTCTGAATTTCAAAAAGATTTTCTCGAGTGTGATGGAACTTCTTTTACCTGTGCTTCCGGATAATGAAAATCTGGAAGAAATGTCTTGGGAATCGACCAGCGATGATTTTGAGACTTTCCAGATGTTTTTAACCGGATGGGGCATTATCGAACTGCGTTTAAAAGCAATCACCCAGTTTAAAGATAAAGCATTTGCGGATCGTCTGGTTAAACAAGCCCAACAGAAACGCAAAGACTATCAAAAACAGCAGACTAAACTGACCACAGTTGAACTGGACTATCTGTTTATGCACGAGATGCATGCCTTGATTGATGCAGAGTTGGTTGAACTCGGTGAGAAATTCTATTTACCGATTTTACGTGAGCTGTGGAAGACTAAAGTATCTGCTCAGGTGTTGAACGCGAAGTTTTAAACTGGTTTTTTAGCTTTTATTTATAAAATTAATCTTCCAATTTTGGGGGATTAATTTTTATCTGCAAGATGAGATTTATTTCATGATGTGCTCTCTCTTAGAATAGCCTAAGCAAGATTAAATTTGGTGATTGAAGGTCTTTATTCTTAAAATTTTGATCAATAATAGCGCATGTTGAACCATTGTTTAGCGTCAGGCACTCGCATAGGGCAGTAGTTTTAACGATTGTTCAAAAAATAGATGAAAATGATCATTTTTAGCTAAAAAATATATAAAAATATCAATTAAATAGCCTAGTAATTGAGTCCATTATTTTTTAAGGTATATAGGCTTTATCTCACGTTAAAGCAAAAGCTCCATTGATTAGCTATCCTTCATAAAAATAACTGAAGGTTCAAATTTTCCCGAAGATATATCCCAGGATTTTCAAAAATGTCGAATCAGTTTTTAGATTTAATTACTAAACGCCGTACTATTTATGCCATTGCCAAGAATGTTGAACAATCTCCTGAACATTTAACTGATTTGATTCAGACTGCAATTAAGCAAAGCCCATCTTCTTTCAATTCTCAGTCTTCACGCGCCGTCATTTTATTCAATTCAGAACATGAAAAGTTCTGGGGCTTTGTAGCAGAAAAATTAAAAAGCTATGCTAAAGATGAAGAAAGTGCTGCAAAAACCACAGTAAAAATGGCAAGTTTTGCGGCAGGGCTAGGTACCGTTTTATTTTTTGAAGATCACACAGTCGTACAAGGCTTACAGGAACAATTCCCATCTTATGCTGATAACTTCCCAATCTGGGCAGAGCATTCGACTGCGATCGCACAATTTGCAACCTGGACAGCATTGCATACAGAAGGTCTGGGCGCATCATTGCAGCATTACAATCCGATCGTGGATGAACAGGTACATGCGGAATGGGACATTTCATCGAACTGGAAGTTGCGTGCACAGTTGGTCTTTGGTTCGATAGAAGGCGAGCCACGTGCCAAAGATTATCTGGCAGATGAAGAGCGCTTTAAAGTCTTCCAATAAGCTGAGATCCATATCTGCACTTAACACGGTTTAAGGGCAGATATTTTTTAGATCTCGATGAAATCCCAATCAGCTTCATTAAAATTAAGTTAAAATAGCGTGCTAATGAAAATTGATGAGTAAGACCGAATGTCGAAAAACACGCAAAACCTATCACCTTTACAAGAACTGATCGCAGAGCAAAAACTACTTTGTGAAGAAGTAGGCTCGGCTTATGTTGAAGTCACGGGTGATGATGTTGTTGCGGTGGCCGTACATACCTTGAAACAAGATCCGATTGTCGGCATCCGTAAAAAGCCTGAAACGGCTGAAAATATTAGCTGGTATATTTATGGTGGAGAACCTTCAAGTGAAGAAACTTTTGAAACCATGACAGTACGTGAATTACAGGACATTGCACCAGAAGTTTTACCGTATCTGGCTCTGGAAACAGGTTTTCGTTTCATGATCGATACCGATGATTATGAAGATGTCTGGAAAGAAGAAATTTAAATGCTAAAAAAATCATCTTTCATTTGTGCTGGATTATTATTAGGACTGAGTAGCGTGGTCTTCGCACAGCGGCTTTCACAAAGTGCCTATGACCAGTTTATTTCAGCACAGACTAAAATCGTGAATGAAACCAAATACATTTTAGATGAAGATGATCAAAAGGCAGATGCACAAACTCAACGTCAGGCTTTCTGCAAACGACTGAAAGCCTATCAGGATATTCAAAAGGTGTCCGAAGAAAACAGCAGTCTGGATATGGCGCCCACGATGGCTATGATTGCCAAAAACTTTCTTGAGCGGCAGGATCAAAGTTTGACTCAATCTGGAATGACTACAAACGTATTTTGTAAAAATAGGGATGTAGAATAAATTATAAAATACTTTTCATTCTCGAACGTTTTTCGCAGTAGACTAAAAATAAATAAGTCTGTTTTACAATCAAATTTTATAGATATTAAAACCTGAAAGACCATCTCCCGAATATCATTTAATAAAGAAAATGTTAAGTTAATTTAAATTTATTTTGATGTGAATACCTCATACCTCGGGGATATATCCACTGTATTCAATCTATTGATAAGAATAAATGAATAATCGTGGTTTTGTAATTTCTAAAAAATGTCTTATTTATGCGGTGTATTTCTTGAACAGGATAATTTAAGTAGGATAGCGTGATTGCACGCTTATATAAGCTACTAATTTAAGCATATTAAGATACTAAAATAGCCTAAGCAAAACATAAGTTTAACAACTTTATCAAGAAAGGGAAAAGGGGGGATTGATAATACTGATGTTTACTGCCTGTAACTCATTTGGACTTAAGACGTATTATTCTAAACAGAATCAAGTGGATTAATAAGCTACTTATGAATAGTCATTTTTTGATAAATAATAAGCAATGAATAATTAAAAACAATATTTTCAAAATTACCTCAGTCTATTTGGATAATAACAGCGAGTTAGTTTTAAGAAAAAACTCCGAATTAAAAGTGGTTTATGTGTTATTAAATCCCAGTTTTAAGGTTTTCATTAATTTTATTTAGTCTACATCACCATCCAGCATCACAATTCAACCATCTTCTTTCATATGTATAACCAGATATCCCTCCAGATTTTAAATCGTAATTTAAAATACTTATGAATCGATTATAAATTATTTAGCCTAAGCAAAAAAATAACCTCAAAGAATAGCCTAAGCAAAATTTTATATTTAAAAATTTCGCAATTGATTAATTCCCAATATAAACCCACTATAAACATTTAAATAAAGAAATCACGGAATACTCAAATGATCCTAAATTATCAACTTCAACACCACGAAACGTCAGTACTATCTCCAATGGTCTTTATTCATGGTTTATTCGGTAGTTTAAGTAATTTAGGGATACTAGCTCGATATTTTTCTGAGCAAAGAACCGTGCTTCAAATTGATATACGCAATCATGGTCTTTCTGCTCATAGTTCAAACTTAAATTATCAGCTTATGGCAGAAGACGTAATAGAAACTTTATCGAGTTTAAATATCCAAAAGTTCGTAATAGTAGGGCATTCCATGGGTGGGAAAATTGCTATGAAAATAGCGGACTTAGCCCGCGTAAAAACTGAAAGGTTGGTCGTCCTAGATATTACACCAATCCAATATCATGAGAATCATCATACTGAAATTTTTAAAGCCTTATTTGCTGTGCAGCAAGCAAATGTTACTTCACGACTTGAGGCAGCAAAAATTATGCGTGAACATATTCATGAAGAAATGGTGATTCAATTTTTATTAAAATCCTTTAATAAAGGGCAATGGCTCTTTAATGTTCAGGCTTTATTTGATCATTATCCAGATATTATGGCCTGGGAAAAGGTCGAAAAAATGAATCAGCCAGCTTTATTTCTTCGTGGCGGTAATTCTTTTTATATCTCAAAACCTGAACATTTTGCGGCAATCAATGAACAATTTTCTCAGGCGAAAATTGAATGCATTGAAAATACAGGACATTGGCTACATGGTGAAAAACCAGAAGAAGTGATCCAGCACATGAAAGCCTTTTTGAATTAAGCTGATAATGTAGGGCCAAAGCTAAGCAGATGTTCAGAAATAATGGCAAGGCATTCTGATTTTAACAGATCGTCATGGCGACGATGACCCGTTTGGCCACATCTGGCATGCATCAGATATGTAATAACCGAGTATTTGATGGATTGAAAGATTCAGAATTTCAGCAGCACGGACTTGTGTAATACTTTGATCTCGAACGTCTTGCAGAACTGCAAGACGTTGAATTTCTTTGTCAGACATAGTGATCAGCATCTATATTTTATATCCAGTCCATGGTGATAAAAACCATCATAAACTAGACATTTTTATTGGTGAGAATATAGACACTTTAAATGGGTTCTAACAAAGGCATTTCGTATAATGTATATTATGTTAAATATAATACACCTGATTAGGTTTTCTTTAAGGTCTTATTCTATAAAAAGAAAGGTCTACATTTTAAGACACCAAATCAAATGGCAGAAGATTTTTACAAGTCGGCTGCCTAGAATCTCACAAGTGAATGTCTCCTGCTATTTCAGCACACATCAATGTTAATTACGTTTAAATTCCAACCCTCTCATTTTTCAACTAGCTCAGGTTATAATTATGGCCTCCCAAAATATGGTTGATCTATTATGAACGCCTCCAATGACCCTCTACACGGCAAAAAACTTGCTGACATTTTGGATGAATTATTAGATTACTACGGTGGCTTTGAGGGCTTAAGTCGTAAAATTGAAATTAGATGTTTTTGCATAGATCCAAGTGTTAAGTCATCATTGCGATTTTTACGTACCACACCATGGGCACGTGAAAAAGTAGAAAGCTTATATTTGTATGTCTTATGCCAAAAAGCCAAACAGAAATCGTAGCTTTCAAAACCCCAACCTCAGTCTAATATTTTATACCAAACAGTAAACTAAACCTATTGAATAGCCAATGATTTTGTAGACACCTTTTAATTGGTGGTGGGCTGCCACCACTCTCCTAGCAAAATTTAGTCTATATCCCTATGGTTTATTTAAAAACTTATTTTCTATCTTTACTAGGCTGTATGATCAAAATCATACTGGCACTCAACACTGTAAATTTGAGAATGAATCTGTAAGTACAGAGTCACTCCCTATCGCTAAAGATATTAGAAATAGCTACATAAAGTTTATTTCTAGCTTATTCAAATTTGTCGTTAAAATTAGGTTTTACTACGGATGAACAATAATTTTTACTGCAGACTCATTATTATGAATCAGCGTTTCAAAGCCTTTAGAAACAAGATCATCTAATGCAATACGTTGGGTAATAAAAGGTTCTAGATTAATCTTACCTTGCTCGACTAAGCGGATGGTTTCCTGATGGTCATTTACATAAGCAATCGTGCCACGAATATCTAGCTCTTTCATAACCACACTATGCACATTAATTGTGGCAGGATGGCTCCAAATCGAAACGATAACGACCACACCAGTTGGTTTCATCGCCGCCACCAGTGTATCCATGACTTTATTAACACTACTACATTCAAAAGCGACATCAACACCACGGTCTTCCGTAATTTTCATCACTTCAGCGACCACATCAACCTTAGATGGATCTAGCACATAATCTGCAACACCCGCTTCTATCGCTTTTTCTTTACGCTTTGCACTCAATTCAGTAATGATGACCGTGAGACCTTTAGCCTTTAAAATGGCTGATAAAAGTAAGCCTATAGGGCCTGCTCCACCAACCAGTGCGATATCGCCAGCTTTTGCACCACTTCTGACATAGGCATGATGACCGACAGATAAAGGTTCTATCAATGCGGCCTGATCTAAGGGAATATCATTTGAAATAGGATGTACCCAACGTCGTTGAACTGCAATTTTTTCAGAAAGACCGCCGCCACGTCCGCCTAAACCAATAAAGTTCATATTTTTTGATAAATGATACTTATCATTCAGGCCAGTCGGGACATCATCCGCAATAATATAGGGTTCAACTACGACATGTTGTCCAATTTGGATATCGTCTACACCCTCACCAACTGCATAAACTACGCCTGAAAATTCATGTCCCATTGTTACAGGTGCAGATTCTCCCGAAATTGGATGTGGATGACCACAAGGTGGAATAAAAATAGGGCCTTCCATGAATTCATGTAAATCTGTACCGCAAATACCGCACCATGCAACTTGAATTCCAACTGTGCCTGGAAGTACTTTCGGTTCAGGGATATCTTCAATTCGAATATCCCCTCGATCATAAAAACGAGCTGCTTTCATTGTGTATTCCTCATGTTGATATTAACGGTAAACCATTCCACCATCTGTCAAAATAGACTGACCTGTAATATAGTTTGCATCCTCGCTGGCTAAAAATGCAACTAATGCAGCCACGTCATCTGGTGTTTCAGCACGTCCTAAAGCAATACCATCTACATATTTTTTATACGTTTGACCAATTGGTGTACCTGTAATTTCAGAGAACCGCTGATCTATTTCGACCCACATGTCTGTACCAACAACACCCGGACAATAACTATTTACAGTAATTTCAACACTGGCATATTCTTTAGCCGCAGCTTGCGTCAATGCACGAACTGCAAATTTAGTTGCCGAATAAACACCGAGTAAAGCAAAGCCTTCATGACCTGCTATTGAGCATGCATTAATAATTTTTCCAGCCTGTTGGCGTTGTTTAAATTTATTTGCTGCGGCTTGAATCCCCCAAAGTACACCACCGACATTGATGTTTATAATTTGGTTAAATTCACTCGGCGTTACTTCTGCCAAAGCTTTGACTTGTGCAATACCTGCATTATTAATCATGATATCAAAACCATTAAGTGTCGATTCTGCATGATTAATAGCGTCACTGATTTGTATTGGATCTGAAATATCCGCAATAAATGTGGTGGCTTTTACGCCAAAGGCTTCAACCTCTTGTTGAACAGTATTTAACTTTTCTTGGTGAAGATCGACCAATCCAATATGAACACCTTCTTGTGCTAAACGTAAGGCAATACCGCGTCCAATACCTTGTGCCGCACCCGTAATTAATGCAACTTTATTGTTTAAACCTCTAGGCATGTTGCGACTCCTTAAATATGGATTGCACGTTGCATCGCCGACAAGACCGACTCATGCATCGCCTCAGACAAAGTAGGATGAGGGAAAATGACCTGCGCTAAGCTTTCATCTGTAGCTTCTAGGTATTTCGCGATGGCAAACCCTTGAATGTGTTCGGTGACTTCATGTCCAACCATGTGAGCACCCAACAATTCACCTGTTTCCTGACTAAAAATGGTTTTAACAAATCCTGCGCTATCGCCCAAAGCCAATGCCTTACCATTGGCTTGCAAAGGAAACTTACCCACATTGATATTCAAGCCCGCAGCTTTCGCTTTCTGTTCTGTCAAACCAATACTGGCCACTTGCGGATGGGTAAAAATACAGCCCGGAATTTGTGTACGATCTAAAGCATGTACATGATCTAAACCTGCAATTTTCTCCACACAAAGAATAGCCTCGTGACTGGCCTTGTGTGCCAAACACGGTGCGCCTGCAACATCGCCAATTGCATATACGCCCACAATATTAGTTTTGCACCATGAGTCGACTTTAATAAAACCATTCTCTAATTCGACACCTAAAGCTTCTAGGCCAAGATTTTCAGCATTTGGTTTCACGCCAATAGCTGAAAGCACCTTTTCAACAGTAATGATTTGTACACCTGTGGCAGTTTCAATATGACAATGTACTTGAGCCTGATCAGTTTCTATTTTTTTTACAGTCGCTTCGGTTAAAACCTGCATACCCTGCTGTTCAAATTGCTTTTGTACATACTTCGCAACTTCAATGTCTTCGCTAGGAAGAATCTGCTTTGCAATATCAACCAAGGTGACTTGGCAGCCTAAGTCTTGGTATAGGCTTGCAAACTCACTGCCTATAGCCCCCGAACCAATGACCAGTAAAGATTTTGGTAATTGTTCTGGAACTAAAGCCTCTTTATAACTCCAGACCTGATGGCCATCTACAGGAATATGAGGCAAATTGGCCGCACGTGCGCCTGTTGCGACAATAATATGCGGTGCTGAAATCTGCTGTTTTTGACCATTCGCATCTGTAAGCTCTAATTGCTCTTTGGCAATAAACTGGGCTGCTGCGTTAAAAACAGTGATTTGATTTTTTTTCAATAGTTGACCGATACCTTGCACCAGTTGCTCAGAAACCTGTCTGCTATGATGGACCAGTTTTTGAATATCAAAATCAATCGCGTTAAGCGTAAAGCCAAACTGCCCTGCATGTTTGAACTGCTGCGCAAGCACAGCCCCGCTCAATAATGCCTTGGTTGGAATGCATCCCCAATTAAGACATACTCCGCCTAAGTGTTGTTTTTCAACGATTGCCGTTTTTAATCCCAGTTGCGCTGCGCGAATCGCAGCGACATATCCTCCAGGACCAGCACCAATAACCACAAGATCAAATTGTGTATCTGACATGACTATTCCTCCTACACCAAAATTAATGCAGGATTTTCGACAAACTGCTTCAATGCCGATAAGAATTGAGCACCCAACGCACCATCAATGACACGATGATCACAAGACAATGTTGCGGTCACCATTTCACGAACAACAATCTCATCATTTTCAACGACAGCACGTTTCTCTGCTGCACCTAAGGCTAGAATTGCACCTTGAGGCGGGTTAATAATGGCATCAAACTGTTGAATACCAAGCATGCCCAAATTGGAAATACTGAAACTGCCCCCTTGAAACTCATCAGGTGCCAATTTTCCAGTTTTGGCACGTGTCGCCAGATCACGCATATCATTGGAAATTTGCGCCAAAGATTTACGGTTCGCTGCTTTAATAATTGGCGTGATCAGTCCATTTTCGATGGCTACAGCAACCGAAATATCAGCCTGTTCAAACTGTAAAATCTGCTGATTCTCTTCATCAAACTGAACATTAACTTGTGGAACTTTAATCAGTGCAGCAGCAGCAGCTTTAATCAGCATATCATTAATGGACAGTTTGACTTGCGGTACAGTACTGTTAATTTGCTGACGCAAAGCCTGAACCGACTCAACATTTAAGTCTATCGTTAAGCGAAAATGTGGTGCATTGCGTTTTGCCGCTTGTAGCCGTGCAGCGATTGCTTTACGCATACCATTCATAGCTACGGTGGTGAATTTTGCTGACTCTGTTGGATGCGCATACTCAGTATGTTGAGCTTGTACAGGGTTTTCACGTTGATATACAGCTTCAACATCTTCCTTACAGACTCGTCCACGTGAACCCGATGCACGACAATCATGCAAATTAATGCCCCATTGTTTTGCCAAACGGCGAGCAACAGGTGTTGCTAGAACATCACTATCATCTGCTTTAGATTTCGCGGCTTTTGTGCTGGCTTGATGACGTACATCTGGCCAAGAACCACCAGCAGCTTGAACTGCGGCCTGAATATCTTGAACACTGATACGGCCTTCACGTCCAGAACCCGTAATCTGAGCCAAGTTTACATTATGCTTTTCAGCCAATTTCAAGGCATGTGGCGTTGCAAAAATATCATCGCTTTGTTGGTAGCCTTGTAACTCATCAGGAATAAAATATCCGCCCTGAGTCACCGCTTTTGATCCATTACCAACACTGTTCTGTTTAGGAGCAGCTTGTACTTTGGTTTCAACTTGAGCCACATCGACTTTTTCAGGAACCGCTGCTACCGCTTTATTTTCAGTTACAGCAGGTGTTCCACCTAAAGACTTTGCAAATGCTTCAACTTCTGCATCGGAAACTTGAGCGTCTGCACAAATTGCAATGATTCCACCTACGACCAGTGTGTCACCATCGTTAGCAATAATTTTTCGTAGCAGGCCATCAAAAGGTGCCTCCAATACATTGACGATTTTTGTGGTTTCAATTTCACAAATTTCCTGTCCTTTACTAAATTGGGTACCCTCCTGAATCAGCCATTGGGCAATCGTACCCTCTTCCATGGACAAACCCCATTTTGGGATTTCTAAAGTTTTAATTTCGCTCATCCTAAGCCTCCAACGTCTTGCGTACAGCCTGTTCGATGCGTTCTACACTAGGTAGCCATTCTTTTTCTAGTACTGGTGAAAATGGTACGGGTGAGTGTGGTGGAGTGACTAATTCGATTGGTGCTTTAAGATAATGAAAGCCTTTCTGGGCAATAAGCGCAGCCACATCATGTCCGAAACCACAACGTGCTGCTGATTCATCTACAATCACCACACGACCTGTTGAAGCTACTGACTCTAAAATGCCATCTTCGTCTAATGGTGAAATGGTTCTAGGGTCAACCACTTCAACCGAAATGCCTTCTTTTGCGAGCTTATCAGCGACTTCATTGGCACGATGCACCATCAAACTTAAGGCAATAATGGTGATATCTGTGCCTTCACGGGTGTAATTTGCGACACCAAAAGGAATAGTGTAGGACTCATCTGGCACTTCGCCCTTAATGTCGTACAACAACTTGTGTTCACAAAAGACTACTGGGTCGTCATCTCGAATGGCTTGAATCAACAACCCTTTTACATCATAGGCACTTGAAGGCACCACCACTTTTAAACCAGGCACTGAGGCAAACACGTTATATGGCGACTGAGAATGCTGCGCTGCTGCGGAAAAACCTGCACCAATCATGCCACGTACAACGAGTGGCGCTTTGGCTTTGCCGCCAAACATGTAGCGAAATTTAGCTGCTTGGTTATACAGCATGTCATAACACACGCCGTAAAAATCCATAAACATTAAATCTGCCACAGGTCTTAAACCCGTTGCAGCAGCACCTGCCGCCATACCAATAATCGCTGATTCTGTAATTGGAGTATCAATGACTCGTTCAGAACCAAATTCAGTCCATAAGCCTTTGGTTACACCAAGTACACCGCCAAAACCTTCCAGCTTATTATCATCGGTATTTTTACCACCATGTCCACCACGAACATCTTCACCGACCACAATGACACTTGGGTCTCGGCGCATTTCTAATTCAATTGCTTCTTTAATCGCGTTTCGATAACTTTTATTTGGCATTTTTCTACTATTCCTTTAGTAAGAGACGTATACATCGGTAAGTAACTGAGAGGCTTCTGGGTACTTAGCTGCACGTGCCTTTGCAACGGCATCGTCTACATTGGCTTTAGACTGAGCGTCAATCGCATCGAGCTTGGCTTCGTCAATTTTGTCTTTGACTTTTTCGCGGAATATTTTCAATGGATCTTTATGTTCTTTGACATAATCCAGTTCTTCTTTAGAACGGATAAGCCCTGGATCACCTTCAAAATGTCCATAAAATCGGTTGGTTACCGTTTCAATCACACTCGGCCCTTCACCACGGCGGGCACGTTCAATGGCTTTTTGTGCAACCTCATACACAGCAAAAAAGTCTGTTCCATCTACTTTTTCAGCGGGTAAGCCAAAACCTGCTGCTCGGCCTGCAATATCTTTACTGCCTACGGCATAATCATGTGCCGTGCCTTCACCAAAACCGTTATTTTCAAAAACAAAAATGACAGGAAGCTTTAACACCACCGCCATATTCATCGCTTCAAAAGTTAAGCCCTGATTTGAACCGCCATCACCGGTAAAAGATAGACCAATCCCACCATTTTTGAGTGTTTTAGCACTTAAAGCTGCCCCAATAGCCAAAGGTGGACCACCACCCACAATACCGTTTGCACCGAGCATGCCTTTATCTAAGTCCGCAATGTGCATTGAGCCGCCTTTACCACGACACAAACCATCATCTTTGCCAAAAATTTCTAGCATCATGGCGTGAATGTCACAGCCCTTTGCAATACAATGTCCGTGACCACGATGTGTTGAGGTAATGAAGTCCTTATCTGTTAAATTTTCACAGATCCCTACGGCAACAGCTTCCTCACCGCTATAAAGGTGGATGAAACCTGGGATATCACCTGTATTGTTTTCATCGTGAAGTCTATCCTCAAATTCACGAATGTCGCGCATTCTTTTGTATGCTGCTAGCAATTGCTCTTCCGTTAATTGCATATATTTATTCCTTATTCACTACGCTTAAAAGAAAATCCCAAGTTGAATAACTGGATTTTTAAATCGTATATTTATATAAGAATATTTTTATTTAATTTCATATTAGACTAAAAAAATATAATGCATAAAAAGATGAGATAAGTATTAAAAACAGAAGGTTATGAAATTAAAAAATTTTGTAAAATTTTACAATAGTTCAATCACATATAAAAACAAACCTTTAACCAACCTTTGTTTTATATGATAAGTTTTTTGCCCTGTTTTAATATTATTAATGCATTTAAAGCAGCTTATTTAATATCAGGCTCAATATTAATTATTTTAAACGACGGAGTGTTTGAAATGGATTTAAATAACCCAGTATTAACTGGAAAGAAGTTACGTGGCGCTAAAAAAATGGCGCGTATTCCAATTAAAGTTGTTCCAACGGAAACGATACCGAAAAAGCCAGAATGGATCCGGACTAAAATTAGTCGACCTGAGGAAGTCCAAATCATTAAGGATTTATTAAGACAACAAAAACTACATACCGTTTGCGAAGAAGCGGCTTGTCCTAACTTGCCGCAATGTTTCGGTAGTGGAACAGCAACATTCATGATTATGGGAGATATCTGTACTCGACGCTGTCCATTCTGTGATGTCTCGCATGGCCGTCCTAATGCCTTAGATATTAACGAGCCACTGCATTTGGCTGAAACGGTGAAGAATCTAAACTTAAAGTATGTTGTGATTACTTCCGTTGACCGAGATGATTTAAAAGATGGCGGTGCACAGCATTTTGCAGATTGCATTCGAGAAATTCGTCAAACTAGTCCAGACACTTTGATTGAAGTTTTGGTTCCTGATTTTCGTGGTCGCGCAGATAGTGCACTTAAAATTCTGAGCAAAAATCCACCTGATGTCTTTAATCACAATATTGAAACCGTGCCACGCCTGTATAAAGCCATGCGACCAGGCGCTGACTATCAGCATTCATTGAATTTACTTAAGAAATTTAAACACTACTGTTCTGAAATTCCAACGAAATGTGGTTTGATGGTCGGTTTAGGAGAAGTCGAGGCTGAGGTTATTGTGTTATTAAATGATTTGAAAGATTATCAAGTGGACTATGTCACAATCGGTCAATACTTACAGCCATCTAAATCTCATGCGCCAATTCATCGTTTTGTTACGTTGCAAGAGTTTAAGCATTATCAAACACATGGAGAGCGCTTAGCGTTTAAAAATATTTGGAGTGCGCCATTAGTACGATCAAGTTATTTTGCAGACCGTCAGTATCATGGTGAAGCTGTGCCTAGCCCTTACATGAGCGAATGAATTTTCATCCTATTTACGTTTATTAACATTTCAGATGGAAATAGCCATTTTCAGCTCATAAGAACACTTTTAAAGTAACTCAAGGACTGGTAAAGCCAAAAGATATGATTTAACCAAGCAAAGATAAAAGCATTTAAAAAAGCCAAAAGATATGATTTAACCAAGCAAAGATAAAAGCATTTAAAATTGAAGCAAGAAGAAATGACGTAAATGACTATAAATTTGGAAACTCATTTCTAAAATTTAAAAATATTACAGTCTGATCATAAAGGAATATGATATGAACCTGTTCAATACCGCATCTGCAAAAAATCTGCAAGCAACCCATTTAATTAATCAACATACTGTTCATGCCGCTCCTGTTTTAGCCTTACCTCCAGAAGATAAAACTTCTTTATTTCGCCGCTCTATCCAACATAATTATGCCGACTTACTCAAAATAGCTGATGATTCAGATATGGCGATTGGTCTCACAGATCATCAAGGTACTCTCTTATGGACATGGAGTAGTTCTGTAATGCTTTCTTCTGCCGAACAGGTTCATTTTATTGAGGGTGGGCATTGGTCTACACAGGCTGTTGGGACCAATGCGATAGGTATGACTTTAAACAGCCAAATATCAAGTTGTGTCTATTCTCATGAAAACCAAATGGACAGTGTTCGAGATTGGGTTTGTTATGCCGCGCCGATCTGGGATCCGACATCAGGGCAATTTCATGGCATTATTAACCTTTCCACAAAATATAAAAAACATACTCCTTTGGGGCTGCTTGCAGTTGAACGCTGTGCGGATTTAATACAACGAGCCATAAAGTTTGAACAGCAGAATTTTTTATACATTAAGGCGCTAGGCTCGCCTTGGGTTCAATTTAATGGGCATACCTTGAACTTGAGTCACCGTCAAATTGAAATACTTTGCATTTTAGCTTTGCACCCCCATGGCATTGGTTTAGAAGAGTTACACTATGCCCTTTATGGTGAGCGTAGTGTCAGCTTAAAAACCCTAAAGGCTGAGCTTTCACAACTTCGTAGCCTATTACCTCATTCAATTGAGCCTCGGATTTATAGGCTTAGCTGTGAAGTCCAATGTGATTTTTTAAGTGCTGAACAATCATTAAATGCAAATCTTATTTCCAGTACATTCTCGCTATATAAAGGTAGCTTTCTTTCTAAATCAGAAAGCCCTTTACTCAGCACTTGGAGACATTGTTTTGATGCCCGTTTAAGCCAGTTGATCTATCAAATAAAGGATATCGATCAATTATTAAGAATTATTGGGCAAACACATGATCGAATTGATGCAATACAACGCTTATTAGAACTCTTACCACAAGATAGCGCCCACCGTAATTATTTTTCAAACCTAATTTAAATATTATTTTTGGCTTCAACTCTAAAGTTTTATTGTGTAGAAGATTGAAAAGGAAGTATGACTTTCATACTTCCTTTAATAAAATTTAAAATTGAGAACTAACTACAGTGAAGTCTAGTAATTCACTTACCTAGCTTTGACACCCAGTTTGTCGCTGGATGGTGTACCCATGCCATTACTACAGCTTTAATAGTTAAAGCCACCAAATCTTCTAAGTCTAAGTTATGTAAGTGTGACTTACCATAAGCGCACGTCTATGCCGTGATGGTGACGATAAATATTTAAGAATGCTGACAAGCTTCATCCACCGTTGGTGATATAGAGGATCGGCATCCCCTTTCTTAAAGGGGTTTCAATGAGGTGTGAATAGCCCCCACTCTTCTAGACAAATTTAGTCTATTCTTAAGACCTTTTTAGTAGGAAAATATCTATTCATAGCTAGGTTCATGAACCAAATATTTTACCAGTTATAACTTTAGTACTCTAAGTAATTAAATTTGTTGTTTATTAAAGATAAATTTAATTGTGAACTATATTATAGGTGAACATAAGTTAAGTAAAAGTTAAATAAGATACACTTAACCATAAGTTCATATCTTCCTTGTCCATAAAAGTGAATTTTGAAATTTTTAGAAGAAAATTGAATTAAATGGAAATCTCATCTCTACTCATGTCTTTAGCTAGATTTAACAGCCATTCTGGTCCAGAGAAAGATTCATCCAGAATACAGAGCAGCTCGGTTCGGCTGTCGGAAAGCAGATGCCGTAAAAAACAGAGGCACCGGAATCACGGTCATGCCGGCTTTTTGTGCGGCAAGATCGACCACAATCCAGTCGATGCTGTTCACGCCCCATAAGGTCAGACGTCGCAGATTAAGCTGCATGAAACTGGCACTCAATAATTCTATCCGCCGTTGTAGTTCCGCATAGCTCAGTGTTGCCTGTGCGGTAACCACAGCTTCTCGCTGCGGATACTGGTGTGCTTGTAGGCTGATACGTTCAAATAAAGCAGTCATCATTTAAATTCTGTGCCTCGGTAATCAAGCAAAATGCTTTAATGACTAAATTGATAAAGTTGACGAGCGACTTGTAAGGCCTCTGCCACATCAATCGCCAGCACATAAGGTTTCTGCTGGTAATAGCTGCCCCACAGGTGCTGTGCCTCTCCTAGGACTTGCGGATCAGCCTTTTCAAGCACATGAAAACGTAATCCCATCTGTTGCAACACATAACGTACTGCAGTTGTTCCGGTACATACTGCCCATTCGATGTGTTGCTGCGAGAGATGAAAAACCAGAAAGGCCACCATCAGTTTGGCTTTGTCCATATCTAGTGCTGCCAGATTGCCAATTTCTACTACTTTGTCTCGGCTGACCGTGGTCTGGCTGAGCTTGCCAAGAATATTTTCAATTGGTTCATCGAGATACTGTTCCAGAAAGGCATTAAATTGATTTAAATGCTGCATTCACCACCTGCATCTCGGCTCCGTGATAACCGGCAAACAGGGTTGAAGAGAAGCTCGATACAGTGGCCTGATGGACTTGCTGATATTTTTCCTGAATAAAATTTTCCAGGCTACGGCGTTCAGGTGTCTCGCTTTGTTCTACAGTTTTGACCGTCAAATGTAGCGATTGATCCTGTGCTGAAATTACCGGATACGCCGGAGGTACTTGTAGTAAAAATTTAGAACGGCCGGTTTTTTTAAGAGCATTTTAAGATTGAAAATTTAAGTTATTCCTATCTCTCTATTGACTGAATCTGCTTTATGTCTTCCTACCGATCACCTTATAACGGCACCTCAGGAACGCAGCGTATTTTTAATGCGACCCGTTATTCCATGGCTGGTTTTAAAACCGCCTTTCAAAATGAGGCCGCCTTCCGGCAGATCCTGCTGATTAATCTTATTTTGATTCCTCTAAGCTTTTGGATGCCAGTTAGCCGAGTTGAGCAAGCGCTCATGGTCGCCGTGTGCCTATTGGCGTTGATCATTGAACTGATTAACTCAGCGATAGAGGCAGTGGTAGATCGTATTTCCATGGAACGGCATGAACTGTCTAAAAATGCCAAGGATATGGGCAGTGCGGCTCAGTTTGTAGCACTTAGTTTAATTGCCCTGACCTGGGGCATCATTTTGGCTGGTCATTTGATTTGACCTCTGCTCTTGCTACTGCCTGAAATGGACAACTTAAAAATGATCACTGACCGTTCCCGGTTTTTACTGACCCAAACTTTACTTTTGATCTTCAGTTTTTTGATTCTTCTCAACTTCTTTGACATTGGAGGAGTGCTGGACTTACAGCTCATCTATCCCTTTATCGATGATCATGGTCAATTTCCCCTTCGAAAACAATGGGCACTGGCAGAACTCAATCATCGCTATGTTAAAGACCTGCTGATTCTAGTGTATATCACATTATTACTGGGCTGGTTGGCATCACTGAAATGGCAGAACTGGTATATACGGCGCTGGGAATTTGGCTATTTTTTTAGCATGGTAGTGCTGACCACGGCCTCGATCGGAATTTTAAAATCTCAGTCGGCCCATGCCTGTCCCTGGGATATGACCATACCTACCCATAACGGGATTTTGTGGGATTTTAGTGCTACTGCGGGCCACTGTTTTCCTGGAGGGCATGCATCTAGTGGTTTTGCGTTGATGGCTGGTTATTTTGTTTATCGCATTTCTAACCGCAAGCGTGCTTATTTTCTTCTGATTGCTGCAGTAATTTTAGGGTTGGCTATGGGCTGGGCACAAATGATGCGCGGAGCACATTTCCTGAGTCATAATTTATGGACTGGCTGGATTATCTGGTGCATGAATGTCATTGGCTATACGCTGTTTAGCCACAAACTGCCGATAGAAAAGACCACTCCTATACTCTCTAGTATCAGGCAACCTTAACTCCAAAAAACCAGAAGCTTATTCGCTTAGGCTTCGATTAAAGGAAACTTGACCTGGACACAAAGGCCACCCAAATTGATACTTCGAGAAAATTCTAGTGTTCCACCCAAGCGCTCGGTGGCTTTATCTACAATGGATAAACCCAAACCGCTGCCAATTTCTGCATGGTTATGAATCCGATAGAAGCGTTGCCGGATCTGATTGAATTGAGCAGGATCTATCCCTGCCCCACTGTCTTCAATTTGTAAAACCGCCTGCCGGCCTTGCTGGAAAATAGATACATTAATCACGCCATCCTTCGGACTGTATTTAATTGCATTATCAATTAAATTATAAATAATCGAGTGCAAAGCTGAAGCCTGGCCCTGAATCTGCAGTTCCTGTTGCTGTTCTACGCCCAAATCAATGTCTTTCTGTAGCGCCAATTGAATTAGTTCTTCGATACAGGTGACTGTCATTTGATTCAGTGATAGCAATTGAACAGGTTCGCTTAAACCTTCGGTCACATCCTGTTTTGCCAGACTCAATAACTGGTTGACCAGATGCTGCATACGCAAAATGCCTTGACTCAAATTATGGATAGACTCGCTTTGAGGGAACTGCTGTAGCAAAATTTGCAGCTGTAAATTCAAGGCCGTCAGTGGCGTGCGTAATTCATGGGCAGAATCTGCTACAAATTGACGTTGTTCCTGTTGGGCCAGAGAAATGCGACCAAACAAATAATTCATTTCCTGAATAGTCGGTTCCAGCTCCAGGGGATAATCTTTCATTGCAATTGGCTTTAAGTCTTGTGCCTTGCGGCTGGCCAATTCAGTTTTAAAATCATTAAGGGGCTGAAAATTTTTCCGGATCATCCAGCCTAAACCGAATAATGCAAAAGGTAAAAAAAGCACATAAGGAAGAAACATATTGGCTGCCAGCTCCAGAGCCAGTTCCTGCCGGACATTTTGCTGCTGGCTCACCTGAATCTGTAATTGCTTACCAGGAATAATATAAGTTAACCAGGTTCCATACGGCGTTTGATGCTTGTAGAAACCTGCTTTCCTGACCGGTGCCACCAGAACATCCTGCGGATGCAAGGAAGTGGCTGTATCTGTATAGGACCAGATATCTACAAATAAATCTTCTTCACTGTATTGTTTGGCTAGATCGATTTGGCTTTGTAAGGGTTGCGGATGATTTTCTGAAATGCGCTCTGCCAGACTTTGCATCTGTTTATCCAGTACTTCATTAATTTCTTCGAGCGCAATCCGGTATGCTGCAAAGATTAGCACACAGCCCAGTACCACGCTAAATAATGAAATATAAATAACCAGACGTTTTTGCAAGGAATAACGTTTTTGCATGGTGCTCATCCTAAGCGATACCCTAGCCCACGTATGGTACGTATGAAGTCTTTTCCTAGTTTTGCCCGCAGATGATGGATATAGACTTCCACCGTATTACTGCTGACATCACTGTCAAAATCATAAAGCTTGTCTTCCAGATCATTCTTGGAAAAAATTTTATTCGGATGATTTAGCATGGCCATTAAGATAGACCATTCCCGGTTGGATAATTCTATAGCCTGTCCATTAAACAGAGCGATATGCTGCTCCAGATCTAGTTCCAAACCACTGTGTGATAATTTCTTATTCGTATCTATCCCGGTATTTTTTAAACCACTACGGCGTATTAAGGCATGAATACGGGCCAGTAACTCGTCAAATTCATAAGGCTTGATTAAATAGTCATCTGCTCCCTGATTCAGCCCATCTACCCGATTTTGTAACTGATCCCGGGCAGAGATAATCAATACCGGTAAATTCGGAAACTTCTGCCGGATATTTTTTAGCACCAACATGCCATCCATCATCGGCAAGCCTAAATCGAGCAGGACAATATCGTAGACCTGCTGCTGTAACTGTTTTAAACCCTCAATCCCATTATTGACCCAATGCACATCAAACTGATGCAGCTTGAGCAATGTTTCAGTCGACTCGGCAATCATAAAGTCGTCTTCAATAATTAGTATTTTATGCATTTCAAGCTCTGTTCTTTAAGGATGGTGAGCATTGTGCAAGCATATCATTTTTAGCTTCAGTCACTTGCGTTTTTATATCCAGTAAACTTAATAAGCTGGGGAAAAGATGATCCTGACTACGGGCCTGTTCGGTCTGTCCTTTGAGACAGCTGACCTGCTGGGTATTCTGCTGCTTCCAGGCATCGGAGAACCACATCAGCATCGGGACATGGGTTTGCTGGGTCGGCGCCATACTATAAGGTGCACCATGCAGGTATAAACCATGCTCTCCGGTGGATTCTCCATGATCAGACAGGTACCAGAAACCGGTTTGATATGGAGTCTGCTGCTTTAAAGTTTCAACGATCTGGGCAAGAACATGGTCTGTATATACAATCGAATTATCATAGCTATTCTTTAATTCTTCTGTACTGCAGCCCTGAATGGCATTGCTATTACAGGTTGGTTGAAATGGTTGATACGGCGTTTTGGAACGCTTGAAATATGCGGGGCCATGACTGCCCATCTGATGCAGTACAATTAATTGTGGTTTCGGGTTGTTTTTATCCAGATGCGCCAGATAATCTTTCAGGCTCTCCACCAGGATTTCATCAAAACATTCACCACCAGCATCACACCACTTCTGTTTCAGTTGCGTCGGAATCTGATATTTTTGTACTCGGTCACAGGCGCCTTTACAGCCTGAGTTATTATCAATCCATGTCACCTGATAACCGGCGCGCTGGGCAATATCCAGCAAACCTTCACGGTGGCTGGCGAGCTGTTCATCATAGGTTTCACGTGACATGCCCGAAAACATACACGGGACTGAAACGGCTGTTGCAGTTCCGCAAGAGCTGACCTGATTGAAATTAATCACCGCTAACTTGCTCAGTTCAGGATTAGTATTACGCGCATAGCCATTTAAGGCAAAACTCTCGGCACGTGCAGTTTCTCCCACTACCAGCACCATTAATTTAGGATGCTCCTGCATTTGGGCCTGCTGTAACAGATGAGCATCTTCGCCAAAAGCCAACAAAGGCAAATTTGCTTTAGGTGCTTTCTTTTTATAATAGGATAAGGTGGACGCGATGCTATTTTGTGGAGAAAGCATTCCCTTCAGATCACGGTGCTCTCTGAAGATGGCTGCATAGTCGACATAGAAGCAGAACAATAAACCTAGAATCAGTCCGAGTGAGACTACACTGCTCAGGCTTTTATGCACCAGCTGATGCCCAGTCGATGTAGGCTGAATTTGAAGCATCCAGACGATGCCGAGTGGAAATATTACAAATCCCAGTGTCCAGATGATCAGTCGCATTGACCAAAGATCACGGACTTCACGGGCATCAGTTTGCAGCATATTCTGGATCTGGTCAGGCGTAATAACGACCCCCAGACTATTGACAAAATAAGCACTAAAACCACCCAGAATGATCAGGACACTGGCCAGTATTTTGGCGTTCCATTTCCAGTTCAGCCACTGTAATACCAAGTTGTAAAAGGCAATGATGATCAATGCCGTGGCGGCCAGTAACAGACCTGCTTTCAGATTGGCATAAGGCGTAAATTCATGAATTTTTTGATAGAAAGCAAAGTTTAAGATCAGTCCTAGCCACATAGCCAGCAACATATTGAAGCCTGAAAGACTAATCGACTTTTTAGGTCGCTGACTAAAAAAAGACGAATGGGAAAACAGCTTCAGCATGATCCATGGCTCAAAGACTTTAAGATGCTTTAGCCTAGAATCTGAATCTTAAAAATGACTTAAAATGATTGGATCATTTCATAATATATGCAAACCAGCCCTTCTTTATTTCAAACTCAGAAGAATAAAGATAAGTCCTAACATATGTAGAATCTGGCTAGGTGCAGAATACAGAAAAAATTTCCATCCCCCAGTCACAAAAGAATTGATACTTTTAGACACCGCATGTGCCGCAAGTCCAATCATAACAGCATAAATTAAAGTCAGGTTGTGAGGATTTCCCTGTATCACTACACCTGCTACAGCAGCATGCACTTCAAATAAAGAGGCTAAAAAAGTGCCTAAAATTAAGCCGCTATCCCCCAGTAGAAGATTCGCGCCGTAAATCCCAGCCTGGATTAAGGTCAAACTGACCGCAATAATTACCGCTTCTTTTATACTGAACATCCGGCTATCAATTTCTTGTATTTCATTAATGCTCATACTGTTATCCGCTTGGGGAGTTCGATAAATCAAGAATCCGGCAGCAATACATAAAATTCCGATGCCCACCAAACTCGGAATTAGCAGAAACTTGAACCATTCTACGCTCACTCCCAGAACAATCAGCAAGAGCTGTAATAAGGTGGCAATACAGGAGATTAATCCCGCACCTGCATTTAATTTAGCACTGGCCCGCCCGGATCGGACTTGCATGCCCAAACTGGCAATTGTGGCCGTACTGGAGACAAATCCCGAGGCTAAGGCAGATAAAATAAGCGCCTTATCATTGGACAGGATTCGTTTTGCCACATGTGCCATGGACTGCACAATCAAGATTAAAATGAGTAATTTTAGGATGATATAAGGATTCAGTACGGCGCCCCACAAGGGCTTATTGGGCATGACCGGCAACGCAATCAATATCAAAGCCAATAAAAGTAGCCCGTCTCTTAACTCATAGCTTTGGATCGTTTTTCCGGCAAATTGATGCAATGTCTGTTTGCCCATCAGGATGATCGTGAGTAGAACCGCCATCCCTGCAGCAAGTGGAATATTCCACACACAAACAGCACCAATGATATAGGTCATCAAAAAAGCCAGTTCAGTGGTAGAGCCGATATCCTGCTTCTGTTGAAACAGGCTATACACACAAAACAGGCTGACCGCGACGGTTCCTATTACTCCAATATAGAGATGCAAAGGGGTAAATTCAAAGAATGGTTTTATAGCTTATTAGATGCAATTTAGAAGTGAATGAATGAAACTCATCTAAAGATTAGAAAATATCAGTCTATTCACTCTGTTTAATTTCATTTAAATCATTCGTTAGAAAGGCGTCTGAGGTCACCCCACTATCAATGAATAACCTCAACCCCCACGTAAATCTTAAAATTCTTCCCGCTGTAATTCATTCACCGTTTGCCCCTGCTTTGCAAACCACTGATCACGACGTTCAAACAAGCGTGGCGCCGCCTGATTCACTTGATCAATTAGAGCCTGTAAATCGGCATTGATCAAACGGCCATTTTTAACCACAGTCTGTCCCGCCACCATCGTCATCACGACATCTTGGCCTTGAACTGCATGGACTAAATTGGTATGCAAATTAAATAATTTTCTATGATCAATCAACGGCGTCATCCGCGGTGTATCCAGTTTCACCGCAATCAGGTCGGCCTGTTTGCCGACTTCCAATGAACCAATTTCATCTTGCATACCCAAGGCTTTAGCTCCTGTAATCGTAGCCATTTGACAGACTGACCAGGCATCCAGGGCGGCTGCATCCAGCGAAGAAAATTTGGCCAGCAATGATGCCGTTTTCATTTCTTCAAATAGATCCAGGTTATTGTTTTCTTTTTCTCCGTCAGTACCCAAACCCACCGCAACGCCTTGACGTAGCATTTCAACGACAGGCGCTGCACCGGAAGCCAACTTCATGTTGGAAATAGGATTGTGCGCAACCCCTACCGCATGTCGCCTTAAAATCTGAATTTCATTTGCATCTGTCCAGACGCAATGTGCCAACAAAGTTTTAGGCAGATCTAGCAAGCCCAGTTTTTGCAGACTCTCAATTGGGCGAATACCTGAACGGCGCAGGTTTTCCTGTACATCAAATTGGCTTTCATTGCTGTGGGTATGAAAACCGGTTTGATAATCCTGACAAAGTTTCTCAATGAGGCTTAATGCTGAACCTTCAGCATAAAACAGGTGCTCTAAACCCACCCAAACCTGAATACGTCCATTCGCCTGCTGATGCCAACGGTTGATTAAAGCCTCATTACTTTTTAAAGTTTCAAAATAATTGTGATCCGGATGTTCCGCGACATAAGGTACTAGAACGGCACGAATTCCCAATGCTTGCGCAGCTTCAGCACTTCCGTCCATATAACGCCACATATCAACGATGGTGGTCGTTCCCGACAATAGTGCCTCGGCATAACATAAATAGGAGGCGATTTTCGCATCCTCTGGTGTCAACACCCGGTGCATCGGGTCAATATACTGCTGTAACCAATCCCAAACCGGTAATCCTTCAGCCGTACCACGCAATAAACCGGAATGACAATGGGTATTGATCAAGCCCGGCATCAGGATCTTTTGTGGGTAATCTTCAATGAGCACCTCTGGATAGCATTGAGTTAACTGTGCCAATGTACCCACTGCTTTTATTTGGTCGCCCTCAATCAGTATCGCGCCATTTTTAATACATTCATTCTGCGCATTCATGGTAAGGACATAGGAAGCTGTTAAAATTTTCATGATTTATACTCAAATCTATTCTATTTATGATGAATGGCTGCGGTTATGGCACGAAGGTTTTGCCTAAATAAGATGGCAAATTCATTTTGAGTACTTTTTTATTCCGCGAAATCATGACCAGTACCACAATGGTGGCTATATAGGGCAATGCGGCAAGCAGCTCGTTCGGCACCTTGATTCCAAACGCCTGGGCATGAAATTGTAAAATGGTCACGCCCCCAAACAGGTAAGCGCCGAGCATTAAACGTGTGGGTTTCCACACCGCAAATACTACCAGTGCAATCGCAATCCAGCCGCGGCCTGCCACCATATTTTCAATCCACATCGGGGTATAGACGGTTGATAAAAATGCTCCGCCAACTCCTGCCATCAAACCGCCAAAGAGTACTGCGCCATAACGAATCGCCAACACGTGATAACCCATGGCATGCGCACTTTCCGGTGATTCTCCAACTGCTTTAAGCAATAAGCCTAAACGGGTTTTGGACAAGACAAACCACACCAGAAAAAAGCTCAAGATGGACAGATAAACCACATAGTTTTGCTGGAACAGAATCGGACCCAATACTGGAATATCCGCTAATAGTGGAATATTAAAATTAGCCAGCCCCGGTAAAGCCATACTGACGTAGTTCTGTCCCAAAAATGCAGAAATACCGAGTCCAAAAATGGTTAAAGCCAAACCGCACGCGGATTGATTGGTACTTAAAGACAGGGTGAAAAAGGCAAAAATCAGGGCCATCAGCATGCCTGCCAGACCACCCATCAATAAGGCACTTAAGACACTGGCATCATATTGCGCAGCAAAGGCAAAACCCGCAATTGCACCAACCAGCATCATCCCTTCTACTCCAAGATTAATCACACCGGTCCGCTGTGTGACCAATTCCCCCAGACCTGCGAAAATCAGTGGTGTTGCTGCGGCAACAGTACCTGCAAGAATTGCAGTTATTTCTAAAGCCATATCATGCTTCCTTTTGCTGTAGACAACATTGTGTTAAAGAGTGGTTGCTGTGGGTTGAGGGACCGGTGGCGCCATTTTTTTGCTAAAACGGTAACGATTTTCAATCAATGCATCGGAAGCCAACAGGAAAAACAACAGCAGCCCCTGGAAAATACCGGTAATCGCGACCGGAAGCTGGAGCTGCATTTGTGCCATTTCGCCGCCCAGATAAATCAGCGCCATAAAACAGCCTGACAGCACAATACCGATTGGATTGAGACGACCTAGATAGGCCACGATAATCGCTGCATAGCCATAACCTGGGGACAGGTTCGGATTCAGCTGACCAATAGGCCCAGCCACTTCACAGATTCCGGCAATACCTGCCATCATTCCGGAAATCACCAGACTCATCCAGATAGCTTTGGAGGAAGAAAAACCTGCGTATTTGGCAGCTAAAGGTGCCTGACCGCTGACTTCCAGTTTATAGGCCGTCAGACTTTTACGCATAAAAACCCAGAACAGAAGGACTGCAAAAAAAGTGATAAAAATAGAGGCATTAATGCGTGTGCCTTCTACAATAAATGGCAGCGTCGCACTCTCACTAAAAACCACCGATTGAGGGAAGTTCATCCCTTCCGGATCACGCCACGGGCCATTGACCAGATATAGCAACACACATACTGCAACATAATTCATCATCAGGGTGGTCAGGGTTTCTTCGGCATTAAAATGGGTTTTCAGTAAGGCAGGAATTGCACCCCAGAGTGCCCCACCGAGTGCTCCCATAACGATCATTAATGGGAGAATCCACCAACCGATTTGATCATGAAATAAAATCGCAATACCACCGCCAAAAATTGCCCCGATGGTAAGCTGACCTTCAGCACCGATATTGAATAATTTGGCTCGAAATCCGACCGCTAGCCCCAGGGCAATCAGAATCAGAGGCCCGGCCTTCACTGCCAGTTCACTCCAGCCATAAGATGATGTCAGCGGTTCAATAAAAAAGATGTACATCGCTTGCGCGGGATTAATCCCCAGCATTAAAAACAGAATACTGCCGACAATCAGCATGGCCAGCAGCGCAATGAGCGGTGAAAGCCACTTCATCATTTGAGATGGATGTTCACGCGGTTCCAGTAAATGCATGTCGCTCTCCTCTCAACCTGTATATTTGTTTTTGGCTGTATTAAGCATGAGCTTGCTGCTCCTCTACTATGATCGCCATGTCATGGTTTCGAATACCTGACATCAAGACCCCAACATTTTCAGTATTGGTTTCATGGGTAGATATGGCTGGAGATAGTTCACCATTGGCCAATACACAGAGACGATCACTGATTTCAAACAGCTCTTCTAATTCTTCTGAAATCACCAAAATAGCAACACCTTGTCGAGAGAGGTCGATCAGGGTCTGCCGAATAAACATGGACGCGCCGACATCTACGCCCCAGGTCGGTTGAGCCACAATCAGAAATTTGGGGTTTTGCAGAATTTCCCGGCCTACAATAAATTTTTGTAGATTTCCACCGGACAAGGAACGTGCTTCTGCCTCTGGGCCACTGGCTTTCACCCCGAATTTTTCAATACAGTGCTCGGCAAAAAGCTTACATTGTGCAAACTTGATTAATCCCCATTGCGTCAGGTTCTGCCGAAATGCGGTCAGCAAGGCATTCTGGGACAGTGTCATGTTCGGGACTGCTCCTCGGCCCAGACGTTCTTCAGGGACAAAGCCCAGGCCCAAATCACGCCGTTGTCCAGAACTGAATCGGGAAATATCGATTTGATCCAGAACCATCTGGCCATGTTTCAGGCTTTTTTCACCCGACAGCAAAGACAGCAGTTCTGCTTGACCATTGCCAGAAATCCCGGCAATACCGACAATTTCTCCGGCTTGAATATCTAAATTGATATTTTTCAGCGACACGCCAAATGGGTCATCGGACTGGTAATCCAGATTCTCGACCTGGAATAGCACCTGTTTTTCACCGGTATATTCTGGGCGTACATAAGTCGGTAAATCACGGCCAATCATTAAGCGTGCTAAATCACTGGTGCTGTTGTCTTTGGGATCAACATTTCCGGTCACACGGCCATTGCGTAAGATGGTCGCTTCATCACAGAGTTCTTTAATCTCATGTAATTTATGACTGATATATAAAATTGAAACGCCTTGGGAGGCCAATAACCGTAAAGTTTTAAACAGTTGCCGTACCGCTTGTGGTGTCAATACTGAAGTCGGTTCATCTAAAATGATTAAAGCGGGATTTTGCAAAAGGCAGCGAATAATTTCGACACGTTGCCGCTCACCTACCGATAAAGAATGTACTTCGCGGCGTGGATCAATGGGTAAACCATATTGTTCTGAAACTTCAATAATTTTTTGGCTCAGGACTTTTAAATGAATCTTTTCATTCAGTCCCAGCAAAATATTTTCCACCACGGTCAAGGTTTCAAATAAAGAGAAATGCTGATAGACCATGCCAATCCCGAGTTTTCTTGCCATCGACGGGTTATCAATATGAACTTCTTTACCGTTCCAGAGGATTTGTCCTTGATTGGCCTTGGTTGCCCCATAAATGATTTTCATCAGGGTACTTTTGCCAGCACCATTTTCACCCAAAATGGCATGAATTTGCCCAGGTTGAACGGTTAAATGTATCTGGTCATTCGCTTTCAATGAATTGTAACTTTTACAGATATTGATGAGCTGTAAACGCGGTACACCTGAAGAAGAACGTGCGTTCAACTCTTGCGCATGAGCAGATCTATCGTGTTGAGAGGTCATCATCAGTGCCCTATTCAATGCTGTGACAGTGCGGCATCCATCTGAAGCGTGCAGGCATTCAGATGGATGCGGGAAAGTACATCAAAGTATTTAAAGTTTTTTGAATTGCAAAATGACAAAGCTTTATTTCGGTAATGAACCCTCTACGCCCTTCACGTAGTAATTCATTTTGCTTAGTGCCGCATCATCTAGGCGCTTGCCCTTTGCCAAGACCAATGTGCCATCCTGTTTATGAATCGGGCCGGTAAATGGATGCAATGTGCCTTTTAAAATACCGTCACGTACGCTGAGTGCTTTTGCTTTAGAGGCTGCCGACACGGAAGGACCAAAGCTTTCAATATCGACTGCTTTTTGTTTCACGCCGTACCACATTGCACTTGGTTTCCAGGTTTTATTGCTGACTTGCATCATTACCGGGGTGTAAATTTTTTCCCAATGTAAAACCGATGCGGCAAGATGCGCTTTAGGGCCAAATTTGCTCATGTCAGAGTCCCAGCCAAAAGCAAAGACACCTTTTTGTTCAGCCGCCTGTACCACTGCCGGAGAATCGGTATTTTGCATCAGCACATCTGCACCTTGAGCAATCAATGCCAAGGCTGCATCACGTTCTTTGCCCGGGTTAAACCATGAATTCACCCAAATGACTTTGGTTTTAATTTTTGGATTTACACTTTGTGCACCGAGGGTATAGGCATTGATATTACGGATGACTTCAGGAATCGGAAAAGACGCAACTACACCCAAAACATTATTTTTGGTTTTTTGCCCTGCGACCACACCCAGCATATAAGCGCCTTCATAGGTACGGACATCATACACTCCTAAATTTTTCCCCTGCTTATAACCGGTTGCATGCATAAATACTGTATTTGGAAATTGCTTGGATACTTTTTCCATCGCATTCATATAACCGAACGAGGTTGCAAAAATGACTTTATTGCCTTGTTGTGCCAGGTTACGGATCACACGTTCGGCATCTGCTGTTTCAGGGACATTTTCGATATAAGAGGTTTTATATTTTCCTGCGAGGGTTTTTTCAGTCTTAATCCGGCCTTGATCATGAGAATAAGTCCAGCCATGGTCGCTGGTTGGACCAATATAAACAAACGCGGCTTTATCTTGGGCCTGAACATTCGCGACAGCGGCCATGCTCATTACACCGCTTGCCATTAACACCCCTACCAATTTTTTCAATCCGGTTTTCAAGCTATTTTTTTCTTTCATTCTATTCTGCTCTTGGTTGTTCTGTGTCATACAACACATGCTTTAAAATGACTTCACTCAAATGCGCTCAGTCTGTCCAATATATAATTAGCAATAAGCATTCCAGTTTTTATAAAAAATAATAAAAATAGGGTTTTTAAAAAGATATTTTTGTTTTTTATTTAATAAGAGCGTACTGTTATTAAATTTATAAATAATAATTTTATAATTGACCCTAAAATTTAATTTGATGGAAGGATTTTTTTATTTTTTCTTATAAGTGGTGAGATAAAATAAAATGCCTTAAATTTGTGCATTCCTTTTTTAATTGGAGCTTCATATTTTTCATGAGCAAAGATAAATGTAGATGATAGAATCAGGTATTGAGACTCATTGAGGGAATGGGATTTTTTTAGATATAAATCATTAATATTTAAATATATTAATAGTTTTTTTATAGTTAGGTTTAGCTTGTAATACGCCGAAAGGATGATGTTCTGTAGATATTTTTATTTTCTCTCCTCATTGAAGGAGGTTGGAAATCTCTAATCGGAGCTTGCCTGGATTGATTTATTTAATTTTCAAATTTTGAAAATATTAATCAATTTTAATTAAGAAATAAGGACATATAAATAATATTTTGATCATTCAAAAATAATATAAATAAAAACCACTATATTGAAATATAGGGTTTCTATTTAAAATTTAATCCATATTTTTAAATTTTAAAATATATTAGACAATATAACGTTTACTTAATCCCCACTCGGCTAAGATTCGACGATAGGTCGTTGAAGAGCGATCTGCTTCAAAATGCGCTTCCATAGAAATATCGAGCGGTAATTCTTCAGGTTTTTGGCTTTCTACCATGTCCTGATCTTCGGCAAAAATTTGTGCATTGAAGTCATATACCGCCTGTAAATCTCCTGTGGTATCGAAGTTGCGTGTCAGTGGTACAAATAAACGGGTTTTATTGTGTGAGACCGGACAACAGGCATTGAGAATTTTTAATTGTCCCTGTTCTGGGAAATGTACGGTTAGCACCGCAGAAAACGGTGGATAGACATCAAATACACGTTTCCACAAAAAGCCTTCCGGTGCCAGATCTTGCATACCATGTGGATAGTTGCTGACACTGCTGACATATTCGGTATGCAGGCCGTAATTTGTACGTTCTGTCGTGTATTTGGGTACAACCTGATTTTCAGGATCTGCGAAAGAACCCTGATGAACCCAGGCAAAATGTGCAACATCAATAAAGCCTTCCAGTTGACGGCCACTCGAACCGGCAATATCCACAAACGGCGGTAAAATTGCCTGATGATCTGGCATCTCCCAGGTATCTAAAACAGGAAAATTGGCTTTTGCTTCGTCACGGCCAAAAATACTGGTCCAGATCAAGCCATATTTTTGCACTACTGGAAATTTGGTCAGAGAAAAGCGCTCAGAAATGTTGGTCAGCTCGGGTTGTGCAGGAATTTTGATACATTTTCCCTGGCCATTGTAGTGTAAGCCATGATAAGGACAGACCAGATTTTCACCCGAAACCCAGCCTTTGGTTAAGGGTACGCCCCGGTGTGGACAGAGATCACGAACCAGGTGAATTGCACCACTGTCTGTTTTATACAGTGCAAGTTTGACATCAAGCAGGGTTACTTGTTGCGGTTGGGTAGAAACGTCCTGAATCCGTGCAACCGGATACCAGTGACGAGCCAGAATGTCCCAGTCCTGATCATCAAACTGGCTATAGCAGGGTTTGTTGAATAAATTGATGACTGGAATGGCGTTCATATCAAACCTATATTCTTACTGTGGATGGTCTCTTTTTACAGGCCTTGAACAGTACAGAACTGTGCAATTTTGGCTTTGCTTATGATTGAAATTACTTAATTTATTGTCATTCTGTCTATTAGAATGATTCGTACTATTCATTCTTAAAATTAGAACACATCAACCATGTACAAATGTACTTGCCGAATAAAGCTGCCTTCTTTGGCATAAAACTCGCATAAACACGTTTATCTCAAATATTGATATAAATAAACGGTGGTACTTGCTTGACTAAATTGATGAATACGCCTTTTTCCCGATTTTCAGAATATTTTATCGCGGTGGCGAAAACGGGAAGTTTACGCAAGGCCGCAGATCAATTATTCATTTCCGTGTCTGCAGTACATCGGCAAATTGCTCTGGCTGAAGAAGAACTGGGAATTATGTTATTTGAGCGCTTGCCCAATGGTTTAAAACTGACACTGGCGGGCGAATTACTCTATGCCGATGTTATAAAATGGCAAAAAGAATTCCAGCAAACCCGGATTCGCTTTGATGAAATTCAGGGGCTTACGCGTGGGACCATCGAATTCGGTTTAATTTCTGCCTTAAATGATGGTTTTGTCATGCAGTCCGTGCAATATATGTATGAACATTATCCCTGGATTAATTTTAATATCCGGGTCGCAGACAGTGAAATCGTAGCCAAAAAAGTGATTGAGGCAGAACTGGATTTTGGCCTGATCCTGAATCCGAAATCCCATCAACATATTGAAGTCCTGCACTTTCTGGAACTGCCTTTAGGTTTTGTGATGGGTAAGTCTCATCCTTTTGCTCAAGCAGAAAAGATTTATTTTTCCGATACCTTGAATGACAACCATTTTATTCCGGCCGAACCCCTGATTATTCATGATTATGTACAGGCATTGTATAAACATCATCAATTTATACCTGTACGTAAAACGGAATCGAATGATATCCGTCTGATGAATACTCTCATTAAGGCAAATACCGGGATTGGAATTTTTAGTTATCTCGATGTTTTACCGTATGTCGAGCGAGATGAAGTGGTCTTTAAACCTATCTCTGAAAAAGGGCTGCATCCGCTGACCATTGCCCTCTGTGCGGCGCCTAAACGCCAGATTTCACGCGTTTCCCAGTTGATGATCAAACATATTATTGAACAAATGGAAGCCTTAAAAAGCAAGGTGCAGCAACTGTAGTATTTTCATACCTAAATAACAAAAACCGCGATAACTAAAATCGCGGCTTTTATTTAATATTAATGATGAAATTAACTGTTTTTAATCCAATGGATTACCCACAATATTGCTAATAATGCCTTTCATAATATGTGGGCCTTGTTCTTTCCGTAGGTCTGCATACCAGTCTTTGGTAATTTGCTCATCTTTCATATGCGTGACATCACAACGCTTACGTGCACGTAGCAGCAATTCATTGGCGCGTTCATTGCGTTTATTCTGATAACGTTTCAGGGCATCTTCCAGACCTAGCGTATTAATTTGTAAGGCACGTGCCAGATAGACCGCATCTTCCATTGCCTGGCAACCTCCCTGCCCGATATCCGGTGTGGTGCTATGTGCCGCATCCCCTAAAATTACCACACGGCCCTTATAAAACTGGTTAAAAGGCTCAATATCATGGATTTCGACACGATTGGTTTTCTGCTCATCAATACTGTCAATCAGGCATTGAACCTGGGAGCACCAGCCAGAGAAATATTGCTTTAATAAGATCTTATATTCCGAACGTTGATTCTCCAGACCTGCGGGCAATGGCACATCAAAGAAGAAATAAAAGCGATGCTCTGCCACAGGCATCAGTGAAGCGCGTTTGCCTTCACCGACAAAAGTGGTCCACTGCTGTGCGGGCGCTAAATCTTCAGAGATCTCAACCAGTCCGTTCCAGTTCACATAGCCAGCATAACGGCGTTCAACCTGTTTGCCCAATACATACTGACGCGTCATGGAATGGGTACCATCTGCGCCAATCAATAATGCTGCAGAAACAGTGCTGCCATCCTGAAAACCGATTTCAACGTGTTGCCCCTTATCCTCAATAGACACTATTCTTTTACCGAGCTGAATATCCTGCCGGCCAAACGCATCCATTAACATATTTTGTAATTCAGCACGCGATACCGGATATGGACGTTGACCGACTTCTTCAATTAACGGCGCCAAACTAAACTGCGTCATGACCTCGCCATTCAAACCATCGATATAGGCTAAGTCATTCATCTGGCCACCTAACTTTGCTACCTGTTCAGTTAAGCCCAGATAGTTCAAACACTTCACCCCGTTTGACCACAAGGAAATTGCAGCACCGACAGGTAAAATCTGTTCTGCCTGCTCATAGATGGTGACCCGATGTCCGAACTTTTTTAGTGCAATTCCTGTGGTTAATCCGCCCATGCCTGCCCCAATAATTGCAATCTCCATCTATTCCTCCTGGCTATTTCATCTTCATTGCCAGCTAAAATGCTAAAAACGTGCCATCCTGAAAAAAATGCACTAAAAAAATAGCAAGAGTTGGCACACGCTGTGCTTTTAAATTCCTTCAATGTCCTGTTTTTATAAAGGCAGAAGACCTAAATTTGTATTTATAAAAGTGCATATTCATGTGACGTATACCAATGATGGAAATTTAAGATGGCGACCTTATTAGCTCCAATTTTTGATCTGCCTGCTCCAGTACAGCAGTTAATTAACCTTGCAGATGCCCGAATTGGCGCAGAAATTCTTGAATGTTCAGATGAGTTTTTTGCTGAAGCAAAACGCATGTTGCAATTTGAGGCACCGGTCTTTATCGAAGACAAGTTTGATGAGCATGGCAAATGGATGGATGGCTGGGAAACCCGTCGCAAGCGCCACACGGGCTATGATTGGGCCATCATTAAACTTGCTGTTGCAGGTCAAATACAGGCACTGGATATTGATACGACTTTTTTTAGCGGTAATTATCCGGCCTCTGCTGCTGTGCAAGCATGTTATGCGCCAGATGGAAATCTTGATCAGGCAGAATGGATCAGCATTATAGAAAATAATGTCTTGGGCCCCAGCCAGCATCATATTGTTCAGATTTCAGCAAAGCAGATATTTACCCATGTCCGTTTGAATATTTATCCTGACGGTGGGATTGCACGTTTTAAGGTCTATGGTCAGGTAAAAATCAATCTGCAAGATAGTGATCAAATGCTAGATGTTTTGGCACTAGAACATGGTGGCCGTGTCGTTGCCTATAGCGATGCGCATTTTGGACATCCACGCAATCTGATTAATCCGGGACGTGGCATTAACATGGGCGATGGCTGGGAAACCAAACGGCGTCGTGCTCCAGGATTTGACTGGTGCATTTTGGCTTTAGGCGCCAGTGCCCGAATCGAGAAAATTGAAATTGATACCGCCCATTTTAAGGGAAATTTCCCTGCAGAGGTTTCTATTCAAGCCATCTATGTTGAGGATGCAACCGATGAGCAACTCATTCCACAAAGCATGTTCTGGCCTTTTTTGTTAGCAGCCCAACCTATGCAAATGGATCATATTCATCATTACATCAATGAAATTTTACAACACGAAAAAATTTCCCATATTCGTGTCAACATGATTCCGGACGGTGGCATCAGCCGGATTCGTCTCTGGGGAAAATTGGCTTGAGTGATCAATGATATGTCTATGCAAAGTATAAAAATACAGCCTTTAAGCACTGAAAGTTTTCTGCCTTTTGGAGAAGTCATTGCCTGTCAGGGTAATCATTATTTTCATATCAATGAGCAGCAGACTGAGCGTTATCATGCCCTGGCTGAAGTAGAAAGTGACACCAAGGTCGGACTGAGTATTTTTAGAAATATGCAAGCTACGGCAATTCCTTTTCAAATCTCAATGCTGGAAAGGCATCCTCTAGGATCACAGGCTTTTATTCCGATGCACGGCCAGCAATTTTTAATCGTTGTAGCGCCTGAACTTGATTATACACAGCCCGATATTAGTCAGATTCAGGTATTTATCAGTGATGGTTCTCAAGGGATAAATTATCGTGCCAGAACCTGGCATCATCCATTATTGACCCTTGAAGCACCCAGCGAGTTTGTTGTAGTGGATCGTATAGGTAGCGGATCAAATTGTGATGTTCATCCTTTTCCTGAAAACATCCAGATCGTATTTTAAACGCATTAAAAAAAGCCCTTTTATCAGGGCTTTTAACTTATTTCTTCATCACTTTGCCTAGAAGTGATATTTCACTAAAGCACTGACATTATTTTCATCGGCATTTGGGATACCGAATTTGTTGTTCCAGATAGAATGTTCAATCCCCAGATATAAATTGGTGTCTGGAGAAATGTGTTTACCGACATTCCATTTCCATTGGGTGGTCCAGTTCATCTCGCTGTCATGAGTATCTTCTTCTGTAGACCAGTCCAAGAAGCCATCCACCAGAAATTCTTCAGTTCCCAGTTTAATTGGCACGCCATAGGTCAGTGTCAACTGGTAATCATCATCAATATTCTCATTATTCACGCGATAAAGGTTAATGCTGGCATAACGGAAATAGGGAATATCCAGATCGAAACCTACGCCGTACAGGAAGTTATCAAAACCCTCTCCACCTTCCCAGGTCGTTGAAACCAGTACATCTTTAACCGGACCAAAGGCAAGCTTCTGACCCGACACTTCACCCAAGCTCAAACGTGGTGAAAATTCAAAATAACTGGATTTAAAGTCATCTGCACCGCGCATACGGTCAATGAAGAAGAAGACATCTGCATATTTTACTTTTGCCGTATATTCAAAGGTCGCAGTCGCCTGTTTCTCATCGACCACCTCATAGTTTTCTCCATAAAGTCCGGTGACACTGAAGTCTTGCCAGATCGGTTTTGCCTGTGCGGATGCCGCACCCAATACAAGTAATGTTGCAGCAGTAAGTTGAGTGAATTTCATAAATAAGGGTCCCCAATGGAATGAAAGAATCACATTCTGAATTAAGCAAAAACAAAGCCAACATTTTTAATTTTTGATAAAAAAACAGCCCATTTTCTGGACTGTTTTCATCCTGGTTTAAATTTTCTAATGTGGAATCTTTGCCACAATTTCTGTAGTCGCTGTGCTTTTATTTTTAAATAGGTTCAGATGATTGAACAACAGGTTGAGTAAAATGGCCATTAAGCAGGTTGAGCTAATCCCCGAATGAAACAAGGTTTGCACCCATTTTGGAAAGTTGGCATAAAAGGAATGATCAATAATGGGAATCATGCCGGCTGCAATAGCCGTCGCAACAATGATAAGATTTTTTTGCTCGTTATAATCAATTTTAGCCAAGGTACGAATCCCGCTTGCAGCGACTGTTCCAAAAAGTACCAGACCTGCACCACCTAATACCGGTACAGGAATGGCAGCAATCAAACGTCCCATAATTGGCAGTAAACCCAACACGACTAAAATCATGCCACCCGCAGCGACCACAAAGCGGCTTTTAATTCCGGTAATCGCCACCAAGCCGACATTTTGCGCAAAAGCACTTTGCATGAATGACCCAAAAACAGGCGCCATCGCACTCGATAACATATCGGCACGCAAGCCATTCGAGATACGATCCGCATCCACTTTGGTACCTACAATCTCACCCACTGCAATGATATCTGCTGTGGTTTCGGTCATAATCACGAGAGTAACGATGAGCATGGAAATAATGGCTGTGAGCTCAAAAGTCGGTAGTCCAAAGGCGAAGAAGCTAGGTACCTGAATCCATGTCCCAGTCGCAACTTTAGAGAAATCACCAAAACCGAATAAATAGGCCAGTACTGAACCTAAAACAATTGCTAGAAGAATAGACAAGCGACGGATAGCGGCCTGTCGGCTCAAATTCAGGCAAATTACTAAAGCCAAGGTCATCAATGCCAGACCAATATTCTCGACACTTCCCCATTCTGGTGCCTTGGGATTGCCGCCCATCATCCAGCGGACTGCCACCGGCAATAAAGACAAACCAATGATAGTAATGACGCAACCGGTCACGACTGGTGGAAAGAAACGGATAATTTTGGAAAAATAAGGTGCGAGGAAAAAACCGATCAATGATGCGACAATGACTGCACCGTAGACGGCTTGCAAACCACCGCCTGTAGTCACAATCGCCACCATCGTTGCGACACCAGCAAAAGAAACCCCTTGCACCAAAGGTAGTTTTGCACCGATATATTTCACCCCAACGGTTTGCAAAATTGTGGCTAAACCACCGACAAATAGCGCCGCCGCAATCAATAATCCAATTTGATAAGCTTCTAGGCCGGCTGCTGTTCCCACGATTAAAGGTGGTGCAATAATTCCGCCATACATAGTCAGTACGTGTTGCAAACCGTAAGCTGCACTTTTTCCCGCACCTAAATATTCATGTTCAGGTGATATTGTTTTACTTTGTTCTGTCATTTTTCTCACCCTCAAAGTCTAAATATAAAATCAGCTTCCGCGATATGTGGAGTACGCGAATGGGCTGATCAGTAAAGGAATATGAAAATGCTGGGACGCATCTTTCACATAAAAATGAATAACTGCTTTAGGAAAAAAAGTTTCTAAACCCGAATTTTCAAAATAGGCAGATGTAAAGAACTCAAGACTATAGGCACCCGCTTTAAACTCGGTCATGCCGAAATCACTGACGCGGCCGTCTGCATTGGTTTTTGCTTCCCTAATCAGGCGACCGTCTTCAGCAAAAAGTCGAATGACCACGTCTGTCGCAGGTTTTCCCAGATGTGTATCTAAAATATGCGTGCTAATCATGCATGAAGCTCCTGAGCCAGTCGTGACAAGGCAATTTCTGCCAGTTGATGATGGACAATACGTTTCTCAATCTCTGGGGCATTTAGCAAACGATAGTTCAGGGCTTGAAGGACGTCTTCACTGCTCAATCCAGCGGCTTTGATCAGAAAGATAAACCCATATTTTTTCTCATAGGCAAGATTGCCTTTAAGTAGAGCGAGCTGGGTATCTTTATCTGCTGTAATACCGGATTGTTCACGATGGGAAAAGTCTTTTTCTATTTCACTTAATTCAGCCTGTGCCTGTTTTTCACCTATACGGGGATGATTATCCAGTGCAGTTTTAATCTCATCCCAACTCCAGGTCGCCGCTTGTTGTTGCGCTGCATTCAAAATATCCTCAAGCGATGCATAAGGACGTTTTGCGGCAAGCTCGGTCGACCAGCTGGGTATTTGCACACAGTGCTTTAAAAAGATCATCGCATCTTCTGTTGATGCTTGATTAAATTCAACAAGTTGCACTATTCAATCGCCTGATTATATTGCTTGGTTATTTAAAACTGGTTTTGCAATAACAGTGCCAAAGCTGATGTGTTTGTTATTTTTATAAAGTACATGACTCAAAAAAGAGCATCTAAAATGATCTTTTCCAATATATTTTATGATTATGGCGCATGATGGTTATACCAGTGCTCGGCAATATCCCCACGGCGGCAAATCCAGACCTTGTCATGATTCTGAATATACTCTAGGAACTTTTGTAGTGCTTTAAAACGTCCCGGCCGTCCTAAAATACGGCAGTGCATGCCAATCGACAGCATTTTTGGCGCAGTTTCACCTTCGGTATAGAGCACATCAAAAGCATCTTTGAGATATTGATAAAACTGTTCCCCGCTATTAAAACCGCCAGGTGAACTGAATTTCATGTCATTGCTATCCAGGCTATAAGGAATAATCAAATGCGAACGTGTTTCCCCTGCCTGATTGGTCAAGGTGCTCCAAAATGGCAAGTCATCCCCATAGTAATCAGCGTCATATTTGATTTGAGGAAAATCAGCCAGAAGTTGACGGGTATTCGGACTGTCCCGACCGGTATACCAGCCGATCGGTGCTTCACCAAACAGGCTTTCCAGAACGCTGACCGCCTGATCCATATATTGGCGTTCCATTTCAATCGGCATGTCCTGATAATGTAGCCAGCGCTGACCATGTGAAACGACATCATAATCGGCTGCTTTAATCGCCTCTACCACATAAGGATTACGTACCAATGCCATGCCGACCCCAAAGATAGTCATCGGCAAACCACGTTTCTGGAACTCCTGATGAATCCGCCAGAAGCCTGCACGTGAACCATATTCGTACATCGAATCCATCGACATATGTTTATCTGGAAAGCTGGCAGCACCAATGATTTCAGATAAAAACTTTTCTGATCCTGTATCACCATGTTCAATGTGGTTTTCACCACCTTCTTCATAATTCAGTACAAACTGTACCGCGACACGCGCGCCGTTTGGCCATTGCACTTTTGGTGGTTCACCATGATAGCCAATCAGGTCACGCGAATAAGGTGCACTGCGAATGCTGTCAATAAGTTCTTGTCCGCGTAAGTAGCTAGTCGTCACATCAATTCCTTGTCGATTCTGAGTAAATGATCAATTTTCTATACGCGTGATAAGCAATTTATGCGCCAAACTAGAGCATTGAAACTGAGAGCACGCTTTTTAAAAAAATATTTTCAGCGAAATTTAAGCTTAGAAATATCCCATCTCAATATTTGCGTGGTTGAATATAAAAAACCTAGAAAGATGCTTATTTGTTTTCAATCGCCGGTCAGTGTTCTGATTTACGCAATCCTATGTCCTATTAATTGAAATTTCATAGAACACCTTGCTGTTTTATAGTCCAGCTAAAGGTCATGACACAGAACCCATTATGAATACAAATATCGCCGCTTTTAGTCCCGACTTACCAGTCCATATGACATTCGAGGAACATGACTGGCATCTTTTGGCTCAGTACTGGTATCCGATTGCACTTGCGCGTGATATTACAGATCAGCCAACAAGTAGCATGCTGCTTGATATGCCTCTGGTGATTTATAAAATGAACGATGAACTGGTGGTGGCGAAAGATGCATGTCCGCATCGCGGTGTACCTTTAAGCTTGGGAAAAAATGACGGCCAAGGCGTGGTGTGTCGTTATCACGGTTTACGCTTTGGCAATGAAGGTAAATGCAACCGTATTCCTGCACATCCTCAGCATAAAATATCGGAACGTTTCCATTTGAAAACTTATGCTGCGGTAGAAAAGTATGGTCTGATCTGGTGTTCATTAAGCGCTACAAAAGATGCAGAACCTCATATTCCTAACATGCCTTTTTGGGATGATGCTGAGTATCAGCAACTGGTCTGCCCTCAGATAGACATTCAATGTTTTGCAGGAAGACAGCTCGAAGGTTTTATTGATGTGGCTCATTTTGCCTGGGTGCATCCAGACACTTTTGGCGATCCGGAGGATGTAGAAGTTCCTGATTACAGTACGACAGAAACGGAGGTCGGTTTTAATGCAGATTATATCAGCAGTGTGGGACGTTATCCGATCGGAATCGAGCAGCGTGGCCAGGAAGATTTTAAATGGTTACGTCATTTTGAAGTGAGCCTACCCTTTACTGCAACACTTACGATTCATTTTCCAAATCATGCCAAGCAGGTCATCATGAATGCGGCTTCACCCATGACTGCGCGTTCAACACGACTTTTTGCACCTATTTGCCGCAATTATGATAAAGATTTACCGGTTGAAGATGCCTATGCCTTTAATATGAAAATTTTCGAGGAAGATCGTGTGATTGTAGAAAATCAGAAACCTGAATATTTACCTCTGGACTTATCTTTAGAAGCGCATTTTCCGGCAGATCGAAGCTCGAGTATGTACCGAAAATTACTACGTAAACGGGGATTTAGTCCTTTATTTGCTGCTTAAAATTTTATTCAAAAGAAAGATTCATAATAAATAACCAGGGTTAGAGCTCCTCTGATATTTAAAAATTAATTGGGTTATATATTGATTTCTATGAGGATACATCTTGTTATATAGCCTCATAAGCCTTGTATTCTGGTGAAGATAAGGCCTTTTAGAACGATAAAGAACTTTAAGAAGATAAAATTAGTTTTTTATTAAAATAGGTATATAATAAATAAAATCACTTTACTTTACTATTTTAATAAAATTATGGATCAATATTGCACACTGCAGATTTATCAGGAAGATGAATGGCTGGATTGCGCTATTGTTGAGATTGTCGGTCAACAACAAACTGGATGGCAAGCAGCCACGCGCACATCATATCTATTTGAATATGCTATTTCTTATATGAACCTAAGCGATGGGCATGCGCTAGCCTATCATTTACCAGTAAATGTGCAAAATACCTTGCAATCTACCTGGCCAGCCTTCCTGATGGATTTGTTACCTCAAGGTTATGGCCGTAAAGAATTACTCCGTCAGCTTAATTTTTCTGAAAACACTCAGGAACAAGCAGACTGGGCGCTTCTAAAAGCGGGTGCAGGTAATCCGATTGGTAATTTACGGATTAAAGAGGCTTATGAATGGTTACAGGGGCAGTTTCCTGTTCAGCAGAATCATGGCTTTAGCCTAGACCAAGTCGTAGAACGTCAAGAAAACTTTATTGAATCCTTAGCCTCTTATGGACTTTTTATTGCCGGCTCTTCTGGTATTCAGGGCGAGTGGCCAAAATTACTGCTGACTCAAGGTCATGATGACCTGTTCTATCTGGATCACACGCTGACAGATCATCAGGTCAAACAGCATTGGCTGGTGAAATTCAGTCGTGGCAGTGATCAGAATCTAGATAAAATTTTGATGCACGAAGCCTTATATATGAAAATTGCCCAATACCTGGGACTTCGTGTTCATCAGGAACTGGAGCTGCATGGTAAGACTTTATTTATTCCCCGATTTGACCGTAAAGTCAGCGATGGGAAGGTTGAAAGAATTGCCCAGGAAAGTATTGCTTCTCTGGGAGGAAAAGCCGGTTTTGGGGTAAGAATGACCCATAACCAGATCTGTAGCCTGTTGATGCAATGCTGTACTGAACCAAAACAGGAAATCTTTGAATATTTGAAGCGTGATCTTGCCAATGTCGCTTTAGGCAATAAGGACAATCATACCCGTAATACAGCGATTCAACGTTTCAGTAATGGAATCATTCGACTAACCCCATTATTTGATTTTGCGCCGATGTGGCTACATCCAGATGGTATTGCCCGAACTACGCGTTGGGAGCGAGATGATCATGGTGGTATGCCAATTTGGCATTCAGTCATTGAACAGATCGCCGAAAGCACGATGATTGATCCAAAAGAAATCAAAGCGGTGTTAATCGAACAATTACCACTTTATCAGGGATTACTCGAGCACATGCAGTATCTGCAATTGGCACCTGAAATTCTGGAAAATAGCCAGTATCGAATTGATAATATTTGCCAACAATTGGAGGAGCTGAATTATGGATAAACGCTTCAAGCCACTGACTCCGATTCAACAGATGCAAAAGAGATTGTCTGTACTTGAAACCGTCAGTAACAATCCTGACTGGCCTTTTCATCAGGTTGCTCGCTTCATTCGTACCGAGTTGCACCTCACACTCAACGATATGGCTAAAATTACCAAGATTGCTCCCCAGACTCTACAGAAAATGGAACAACCGGAAGGCAATCCAACACTCAAGTCTATGCAAAAATTACTGGATGCTTTTGGTTTAAAGTTAGAAATTAGGGTTAAATCCTGATAGAAATCTGATGCTTTAATTGATATTTAGGGGAATTTTAGAGAAGAAGAATGGCTTAACAACTGAAAATATGCCCTGCTCCAATCTGTCTGTTAAATCCTTGCTTCATTACAGGAATCCCGGTTTAAATTAAACACGGGATTCACTGGAGGCTGACATTGTCTCATCAGTTTTTTAATGAATAAGTTTACTTTTTAAACATCATTATGAAGAAATATCAACACAGAGATATTTCATTTCAAGGTATTCATCCATACCGAATTTAGACCCTTCACGGCCTAACCCTGATTGCTTGACTCCACCAAATGGCGCAACCTCATTAGAGATAGCTCCGGTATTGATTCCCACCATACCGTATTCTAAGGCTTCACCTACACGCCACTGACGTGCTGTACTTTGGGTAAATACATAGGTAGCCAGACCGAATTCTGTATCGTTCGCCATCTGAATTGCTTCTTCTTCAGTCTTGAAACGGAATAACGGCGCCAACGGTCCAAAAGTTTCTTCTTTTGCCACACGCATCTGCTGAGTAACTTCAGTCAGAAGCGTTGGCTCGAAGAATGTACCGCCCAGATTTGAGCGCTGTCCACCGGTTTTCACCTGTGCACCTTTGCTCACTGCGTCGGCAATATGTGACTGCACTTTTTCGATCGCAGCCTCATCAATTAATGGACCTTGGGTAGAAGCTTCATCACGGCCATCACCGACTTTTAGTTTGGCAACGGCAGCCACCAGTTTTTCTACCAGCGCATCATAAATGCCATCTTGTACATAAATCCGGTTCGCGCAAACACAAGTCTGTCCACTATTACGGAATTTACTGGCCATGATGCCCTGTACCGCCTGTTCGAGATTGGCATCATCAAAGACCAGAACTGGCGCATTGCCACCAAGTTCTAAGGAGAGTTTTTTGATGGTCGGCGCACATTGCTGCATCAGGATACGACCGACTTGAGTTGAGCCGGTAAAGCTTAACTTTTTCACGGTTTCGCTTTCACATAAGACCTGACCCACTTCAACCGCATCACCACTAACATGCAGCAATACATCTTGTGGCAAACCTGCGCGCAAGGCCAAAACTTCAAGCGCATAGGCGGTTAAAGGTGTTTGTTCAGCCGGTTTAACCAGCATGGAACAGCCAGCAGCCAGAGCTGGCGCGGCTTTACGGGTAATCATCGCCGCCGGGAAATTCCATGGCGTGATCGCAGCTGTTACCCCAATCGCCTGTTTGATAACCAATAAACGTTGATGGGCAAGCGTTGGTGTCAACACGTCACCATCAATACGGCGTGCCTGCTCGGCAAACCAGCGGATAAAGGAAGCGGCATAACCAATTTCACCACGCGCCTCAGCCAGTGGCTTGCCCTGTTCAGCAGTTAGGATCTGAGCCAAAGATTCTTTATGTTCCTGCATCAGATTGAACCAGGCCCAAAGCACATCCGCACGTTCAAGTGCTGTCTTGGCTTTCCATGTTTTCTGTGCTTGCTGAGAACGAGCAATTAGCTGTTCTAAAGATGCACGGTCATGGGATTTTACCCAGGCCAAAGTGGCTTGGGTTGATGCATCGTTGACTTCAATATATTCACCCGTGGCAGGCTGATCGAAGCTGATATCAGGATGCTGTAATAAATCTCTATATTGCGCTTGAAGCATGATCATTACTCTTTCATTAGGCTGCGACAGACAGTGCAAACCCTTGTTTCAAGATGGCCAATCCCGCACGGAACTGTTCTGCCGGAATCGTGAGCGGGTATAGGAAACGGATTACATTACCATAACGACCGCAGGTCAGGATTAACAGACCATTTTGCATGGCATGGTTTTGTACAGCTTTTGCCTGTTCCGCAGTTTCAAGCTCAACCGCCACCATTGAGCCCAGTGCACGAATATCTTTGACCATGCTAGATGACATTTTCAGTTCATGTAAAACATCAACCAGTTCTGCGCCTAGATCATTCGCTCTTTCACAAAGACCTTCTTCTTCAATGATATCCAGTACCGCATGGGCAGCCGCAACAGCAACCGGGTTACCGGCATAAGTACCGCCCAATCCACCCGGATTTGGTGCATCCATCACTTCAGCACGACCCACAACGCCTGAAATCGGGAAACCGCCGCCCAGACTCTTGGCCATCGTAATCAGATCTGGCTTGGTCTCATAATAATCCATCGCAAACAGTTTACCTGTACGCGCAAAACCAGACTGTACTTCATCAGCAATCAGTAAAATGCCGTTTTGATCGCATAGTACACGCAAGCGTTTCAGGAATTCTGCAGGCACCACATTAAAACCGCCTTCGCCTTGTACAGGCTCAAGCACAATCGCTGCTACGTCATGCGCAGCAATATCTTCTGCGAAAATGTCTTCAATGCTTTGCATTGCATCATCAACACTAATGCCTTTGGATTCCACCGGATAACGGGCATGGAAAACACCGCCAGGCATCACCCCAAAGTCGCGTTTATAAGGTGCAGTTTTACCGGTCATGGCCATCGTCATGAATGAACGGCCATGAAAACCATTACCAAAAGTCACAATGCCATGACGGCCAGTATGGGCACGGGCAATTTTAACTGCATTTTCGACAGCTTCAGCACCCGTTGAAAAGAATGAGGTTTTTGCAGCACCCTGGATAGGAGCACGTGCATTGATACGTTCTGCCAGAGCAACGTAGCTCTCGTATGGTACAACCTGATAAGCCGTATGGGTAAATTTGGTTAATTGTTCAGTGACCGCAGCAATAATTTTAGGGTGGCGATGGCCAGTATTCAGTACGGCGATTCCGCCCGCAAAGTCGATATATTGATTGCCTTCTGCATCCCAGATGGTCGAATTTTCTGCTTTCTCTGCGTACCATTGACACATGACCCCAACACCACGTGGTGTCGCCTGCTGTTTACGTGCATTCAGTGCTGAGTGTTTACTGTCCATTTTGTATCCTCATTCTTGATTCATACGTTGTAAATTTTGCTATCCGGATCTTGGGATAGAAATTTGCCAAAGACTGGCTGATGTTGTTCATTTTGCGCTTTTATGCGTATGAGACGAGAGCCATTATTGAGTAATTCAAAGGAGCCAATTGATCTATTTAAAACGAGTAAGAGAGCCAAAATATAAGATTATTTTATTTATAAACAATTATTTATATTTTTAATAAAAATTGGCTCCTTTTTAAATAAAGAAGCCAATTTAAAAATCCATTGCAAAAATTCACGATGGGTAATAATGAATTAAATCTAGTCGTTTTTATGGATTAATCCATCTTGAAAAAAACTTCGCTTAACCCGGATAGATGCCGCGTTCCTGGCGTGCCATTAAAATCCGCTCACAAGCCAGAATATAAGCGGCTGTACGCAAAGAACATCCGGCCTGAACTGCTTTTTGCCATACATCCTGTACCGCATTTTTCATGCTGGCATCCATACGCTGGTTAATCTCTTCCTCAGTCCAGAAGTAGCTGGCCAAATCCTGAACCCATTCAAAATAGCTGACCGTCACGCCACCCGCATTGCAGATTACGTCTGGCACCACGGTAATATGACGCTCACTCAGAATTTCATCCGATTCAGTCAACGTGGGACCATTGGCACCTTCCAGAATCATTTTGGTCTGAATATTTTGCGCGACCTGAGTATTAATCACACCTTCCAGCGCTGCCGGAATAAAGACTTCAGCAGGAATGGTCCAGAAATCTGATGCAGAAATTTCATCGTTGGTAGAAAATCCCTGAATTTTATGGTGGGTATTTGAGTATTCAAGCAGCTTTTTAATATCAATCCCCTGTTCCTGATACAGGGTGGCAGAATGGTCCTGAACACAGATCACTTTGCTGCCATTTTCCTGGAAAAGCAGCGCAGCTTCACTGCCCACATTACCGAAACCCTGTACACAAACCCGAGCATTTTTTAAATCCAGACCGATTTGCTGGGCAACTTCACGACCGCTAATAAATACGCCGCGACCTGTAGCTTTACTGCGGCCTAAAGACCCCCCTAAATGAACCGGCTTTCCGGTCACTACACCAGTAATCGTAGAACCCGCATTCATGGAAAACGTATCCATCATCCAGGCCATGATTTGCGGATTGGTTCCAACATCCGGCGCCGGAATATCTTTTTGCGGTCCAATAATTAAATTGATTTCTGCCGTATAACGTCGGGTCAAGCGTTCCAGTTCGCGCTTGGAAAGCTGGCTCGGATCAACTCGCACACCGCCTTTGGCACCGCCAAAAGGTAAATTTAGAGCAGCACATTTGATCGTCATCCAGGCCGACAGAGCCATCACCTCATCTAAATTGACATCTGGATGAAAACGCACGCCGCCTTTGCCTGGACCGCGAGTTAAATTGTGCTGAACACGATAGCCTTCAAAATGCTGAACCGTACCATCATCCATGATGACTGGAACATCGACAATCAAACTGCGCTTTGGGCGTCGCAGCATGTCCAGTCGTTCACTCAGCTCACCCAGATAAGGCGCTACTTTATCCAGTTGCTTAAGATAATTGTTCCAGGCCGTTGTACCTTGCTCGGTATAGGTCAATCCTTTCATCATCATGTTCATTCTATGATCCTTTTGTTATATGCAGTCGTATGTCCTGGCGGCTGCAACACATCTCTATTCGGCTGTTATGGCAATCATTGCTTGATTCAGGTCTTAGTTCAGCGAGCTCCAAACAAAATCAGTGTCTAGATTTTCCGCTTTAGTTTTAATCGGTATCTGTGTATATTGCCTGCCCGCCTGTATGCTCGCATTCAAGCCGCAGGTACATGATCAAAACGCATACAAGACACTTTACAATGACTGCCTGATCAGACTATTTTGCACCTAGCAATACCGCTCTCACGAGAGCCATTTCAAATTTGTAGGAGAGAGCCAATTGCGTAGCTTGCTTGGAGATTATTTACTGCAGCGATTGCAGCAAGATGTCACAGGAACATTACAGATGCGACTGTTCCGCTGCTTGCGTAACGCGATTATTGATAGTGTACTGGCTCCCAAAACCCGCTTGCCTGCATCGCGTGATCTGGCCAAAGAAATTCAGGTATCGCGTAATACGGTGTTAAATGCATATGAACAATTACAGGCACAGGGTTATGTTGATGCCCGTACCGGTCAAGGTACCTGGGTAGTAGAGAAATTACCCGAATCCTTTTTGGTGAAGGCAGAACAGAATTCTCCTGCCGTTGCAGAAAAAAAAGCACAGCAAAATTATAATCTGTCGCAACGCGGTTCTTACTTGCTCGGCTATTCCGCGGCTTCGCCTTATCAATGGGGAGCCTTTGTACCGGGCGCACCCGATGTAACCGAATTTCCGCATCATATTTTCAGCAAAATCCAAACGCGTTTGAGCCGTGAACCTCAAGTTAACAACCTGATTTACAGCAATGCCGGTGGCTCCCTAGAACTGCGTCAGGAGCTGGCAGAATATCTGAAAATTGCCCGTTCAGTGCAGTGCGATGCTGATCAGATCATTATTACCGAAGGCACCCATCAGGCGATTGATTTGGTCTCGCGTACTTTAAGCGACATTGGTGACGAAGTCTGGATCGAAGATCCGGCCTATTGGGGTGCGCGTAATATTTTACGAATTAATGGCGTCAATCTGCGTTCCTTACCGGTCGATCAGGAAGGGATTATTCCCGATCTGCATCCTAAAAAACCGCCTAAGCTGATTTTTGTGACGCCGTCGCATCAATATCCTTTAGGTTCACACTTAAGTTTGGAACGGCGCAAACAGTTAATTGCACTCGCACGCCAGCATAATAGCTGGATTGTTGAAGATGACTATGACAGCGAGTTCAGGTTCTCGGGCCAGCCCTATCCTTCTTTACAAGGTTTAGAGCCGGATTCTCCGGTGATTTATATGGGGACGTTCAGTAAGACGATTTATCCGGCCCTGCGTATTGGCTATTTAGTGGTACCAAAACAGCTCTTTTCTTCATTGCGAATTGTAGCTTCGGAACTTTATCGTGGTGGTCACTTAATCGATCAGCAAACACTGGCTGAATTTATCCGTGAAGGACATTATGAAGCGCATATCCGACGGATGCGTTTATTGTATGGCAAACGCCACGCTTTTTTAATTGACCTGATTCGCCGACATTTAGGTGAAGATTTTCTGCATGAATACAATACCGCCGCCGGTTTGCATCTGATTTTAAAATTGCCGAGCAGCAGTGATGATGTCTTGATTGCATCCAAAGCACTGGATCAGGGCATCAAGGTCAGAGCCTTGTCGCAATACTATACCAAACATTATTCCACCCGGCAGAAAGGATTATTACTGGGCTTTGCCTGTGTGAGTGAACAGGAAATTCTGGTGGCTTTCGGGATATTGTTAAAGTGCTTGCGCGAGCATGGGATCCGCACTTTAACTTAGTAAAAACTCAGGGATCAATACAATTATATTTTTAAAATCAAAAAGCTTTTAATTTATTTTTAAAGGGAACGTAAACCTGCTTTTAGCCTGATATTTTAGGTAAGCTTTATTTTTCTGTAAATATTGCCTGCTTATATTTTTTATCTCTTAAGCCAATTGGCTCCTTTGAATTGCTCAAAAATGGCTCTCGTCACTTTACAACAAAAAAGAGAAATTAACCGCATACATGAACAGCATGTAACCGTACTTTAATCAAAGTGTGATCCTGTCTATAGGGCTACAAGGATTCATTTTATTAAGATTAACTTAATATTGGTCAAGCACTGATGAACTCGGTTACAGTTTCAAAGGATAAGATAGCGTAAGCCAAATAAGGAATTTTATTGCCGCTACGCTATTGATATTAAGGGAAATTATATGGCAGAACATCAACATTTCTCCAATTCCGAATCATCAAACGGCTTAAAAAACGGACTTAAATCACGCCATCTCACCATGATTTCAATTGCCGGTGTCATTGGTGGAGCACTCTTTGTCGGCTCCGGTAATGTCATCTATTCTGCAGGACCGGCTGCACTCATTGCCTATACTCTAGGTGGAATATTAGTTTTACTCATCATGCGTATGCTGGGAGAAATGGCGGTACTGAATCCCGACAGTGGTTCATTTTCAACCTATGCGGATCGTGGAATCGGGCGCTGGGCTGGATTTTCTATCGGCTGGTTATACTGGTCTTTCTGGACGTTGCTCATGGGCTGGGAAGCCTTTGTTGCCGGGAAAATCCTAAATAGCTGGTTTCCATTTATCCCGATCTGGGGCTATATGCTTCTGGTCACTGTAGCACTGGTCTGGATTAATCTCCGTGACGTAAAAAACTTTGGTGAATTCGAGTTCTGGTTTGCCCTGATCAAAGTTATTGCCATTGTAATGTTTCTGGTGTTTGGTAGTTTGGCCGTGATGCACCTGTGGCCTTGGGGCGATGCCTCTATGCTCGGTGGTACAACTCATCTAACCGCTCAAGGCTTTATGCCCAATGGGTTTTCATCGGTGATCACGGCCTTATTGGGTGTAATGTTTGCTTATATGGGAGCAGAGATTGTCACCGTAGCAGCAGCTGAAACCAAAGATCCAGCCAAGGAAATTCGTAAGGCCGCTAATTCAATTGTATGGCGTATCATTTTATTCTATGTCGGTTCAATGTTGATTACGGTTTGCCTGATTCCACACAATAATCCTTTATTGAAAGATCCGACCTGGGGTACGTATAGCGTAGCGCTTACTGCACTCGGTATTCCAGAAGCACGCCATATTGTTAATTTTGTCGTGCTCACCTCGGTATGTAGCTGCTTTAACTCCGCACTGTACACTTGCTCACGCATGGTCTATTCCCTCTCGAAACGTGGAGATGCACCAAAGAGTTTCGGTTTAACCAACCGCAATAACAGCCCATGGGTAGGTGTCATCTTTTCAAGCCTGTTTTCTTTCGTGGCGATTTATCTGACTGCCACCGAAAGTATGAATATTTATGATGTCTTGATGTTAGCGACTGGTACCGTATCTTTATATGTCTATCTTGCTATTGCCATTTCTCAGCTTAAGTTACGTAAAAAACTGGAAGCTGAAGGACAAAATATTCCATTCAAGATGTGGTTATTCCCATGGCTCACTTATCTGGTCATTATCTTTATTGTGGGTGCTTTAATTACCATGATTATTGAAGGAACCTATTTTAAAGAAGTGGTTTATACCAGTGTGCTTGCATTATTTATTGTGGGCTTAGGCATCTGTGCACAAAAGTTTAACTGGGGTAAAGCCTCAGCCAAAAAGGAAAAGGCAGCACAGGCCAGAATTAATTTAAGTGATAATCTTTAATTTATTTCTATAGAAATTTTTTAAACACATCAGAATGAATAAATAAATGGAGAGTTAAAAAACTCTCCATTTATTTTATATACAAGCCCAGTAAAAAAGCCTATGTATGTCTAGATTTTAAATCTCCGTTGATACCTCACCTTTCCTAATCAAATTTCACCTTTCAAGACCACCTCAGCTATCAAAGTGTAGCCAGAAGCTGTTTCATCAGCTTTTTCTGTTCTGGTTGCTCAACCTGATCCGTTTCAACGAATAATTGATAAATCTCGAATACATTCTGTTATGAAATGTTGAGTCCAGCCTCATTTTGCCCAAAAGCTTCTAATATATTTTTTCTTATATGGCCACAATCATTGGAATTGGAAAAGATATGAATCATTATCCTGAAACCCCAGCTTCAACTGAAACACAAGACCATCAACCGGGTGTGCAAACCAAAATGGACCCTGCACCGGAAATTATTAAACCGCATTATAAAGGCAGTGAAAAATTAAAAGGCAAAGTTGCCTTGATTACCGGTGGTGATAGCGGGATTGGCCGTTCTGTATCGGTCTTATTTGCCCGCGAAGGTGCAGATATCGCCATTTGCTATCTGGATGAAGATCAGGATGCACGGGACACCAAAAAAATGGTGGAAGATGAAGGTCGCTGTTGTCTGCTGATTCAATGTGATTTACAAGATCAAGATGAAATCAAGAAAATGGTGGAAAAGACCCTTCAGGAATTTAAAACGATTAATATTCTGGTCAATAATGCCGGGGTTCAATACCCTCAAGAAAGTATTGCCGATATCTCGCCCGAGCAATTACTTAAAACATTTAATGTTAATATTCTGTCGATGTTCCACCTGACTCAGGCGGTGATTCCGCATATGCAAGCAGGTGACAGCATTATCAATACCACCAGTATTACCAGTTATCACGGACATGACCAGTTGATTGACTATGCAAGTACCAAAGGTGCCATTACCACATTTACCCGAAGCCTTTCCACCAATTTATTGAAAAATAAAACCGGCATTCGTGTCAATGGAGTCGCGCCAGGTCCAATCTGGACACCATTGATTCCGAGCAGTTTTGATTCCGATCAGCTTAAAGATTTTGGTAAAAGTACCCCAATGGGCCGCATGGGCCAGCCAAGTGAAGTAGCACCGGCGTATTTATTTCTGGCCAGTGAAGAAGCCAGCTATATTTCAGGTCAGGTGATTCATGTGAATGGCGGCAGTATTATTAACGGCTAATCAAGCAAAGAAGATGATGGTTCTAGATGACCGTTATCTTCATCTCCTTGATTTCAGGCCCATATATTTTTAAGAAATATTTTTAAAAATCAATGTATAAAACATTTTCTAGATTCTATTTTTCTTTTATAAAATAAGTCAAACAAATACTTACCTGCATAGAAACCAGCCCTTGTTATAGTAATTTAAGCCAAACCTGATGAGGATATTAAGATGCCTAGAGGTGACAAATCAGCCTATACCGATAAGCAAAAACGGCAGGCCGAACATATTGAAGAAAGCGAAAAAAAACGTGGTCATTCTGAGGAAGAAGCCGAACGTATTGCCTGGTCGACGGTCAATAAACAAGATGGTGGCGGCAAGAAAAAGAAAACGTCCCACTAAATAGAATTCATGTCGATGAAAGTATGGGACAGATACAAAGACCCTCTATAATGTAATTATAGAGGGTCTTTGACCATCAGGCTCAAGTAATATTTTCGATACGCTGCTGAGTCCATGCTGGCCAGATCTTTCGCAAGGTCTTTTCAAATTTTGCATTCTCAGTTCGCCATTGTGGATTTTTGTCTTTATCAATAATCAGCGCACGAACCCCTTCAATAAAGTCGCCCTGCTCTAACCAGACATCCTGCAAGTCCCGTTCCAGTTGCATACATTTTTCTAGCGACAAATTCTGTCCGGCTTGCTGTAACTTCAGGCTGGTTTGCTTGGCCATAACCGGACGTTGCTGCAAAATTGCCAGCATTTTACTAGCCCATTCCTGATCGGTTGAATTACTTGTATGAGCAAGACTCTGTTCAATCTCCTTGAGGTTTGGATAGCCAAAATGCTGATTAATCAGATCTGCACGTTTTTGCAGCTCGCTTTCTACTGGATGCGTAATATAGCCACTAATGATTTTCTGGATTTCAATCGAATTTAACACAGGCGCAGTAATCAACGCTGCTTCCAATTCAGCAAAACGCTCACTCGGCACATGATAATCCACCAGATCGAGATACAAGGCATCACTGCTACTGATCTGCTCCCCGGTCAAAGCCATATAGACACCGACTTCATCCAGTCGGGACAGGAAATGGGTGGCTCCAACATCTGGGAAAAAACCAATTGCGGTTTCGGGCATGGCAAAACGTGATTTTTCACTCGTAACTTTGATATGACAGGCTTGAGCGAGGCCAAAGCCTCCGCCCAGTACATAGCCATCCATCATCACGATCACGGCCTTTGGAAAATTACGCAAGGTGCTCAGCATCTTATATTCAGTGGCAAAAAAATCCTGATATTGGGTATTGCCGGCCTGATAGCTGTCATACAGATAGCGGATATCTCCTCCGGCACAGAACGCCTTGGGACTGTTGGAATTGATCAGAACCGCTTGTACCTGTGGTTCATGCAGCCACTGATCGAGTTGCGCCTGAATGCCCTGAATCATCGCCAGGGTTAAGGCATTTAAATGGCTGGTGCGGTCCAGGCTGATAATGCCCAGCCCCCCTGCGACCCGAATCGCTAAATTATTTTCATCACTCATTCTTTTTGTTCCTATTATGAATTTCTTATTGATGGGTAAATTTGGCTGGGCGTTTTTCCACAAAGGCCTGCATGCCTTCCTTTTGATCGGAACCTGCAAAAATGGAATGGAATACCCGGCGTTCAAAGCGCAGGCCTTCAGCCAGGCTCACTTCAAAGGCCCGATTAATTGATTCTTTAATCATCATCACGGCAGTAAGCGACTTTTCAGCAATTTTCTCGGCAGCTTGCAGGGTTTGTTCCAGCAATTCTTCCTTGGCAAAAACCCGAGCGACCAAACCACTTTGTTCCGCTTCCTGCGCCCCCATCTGCCGTGCAGTCAGGCACATTTCCATGGCTTTGGCCTTACCAATCGCCAAGGTTAAACGCTGGGTCCCGCCAATGCCGGGCAACACGCCTAAGGTAACTTCAGGCAAACCAAATTTTGCATTATCAGCGCAGTAAATAAAGTCGCACATCAATGCCAGCTCGCAACCACCACCCAAGGCATAGCCGCTCACTGCGGCAATTAAAGGTTTACGGCGCTGCGCAATCCGGTCGGCCAGACTAAAAAAATCGTCCAGATAAATTTGCGGAAAATTCAGATCTGCCATTTCTTTAATATCGGCACCAGCAGCAAAAGCTTTTTCCGAACCGGTAATCACGATACAACCAATTTCGGGGTCTTTTTCCAGCTGATCAAGAGCCTGATTGACCTCGACAATCAGCTGGTTATTCAGTGCATTTAACGCCTGAGGACGGTTTAAGGTAATCAGTCCAACACCGTTACGTTGTTCGAGTAAAATGGTTTGCCATTGCATGATAAAAATCCTTTTTAATTCCTTATAAACTGCGTGCAATCACCAGACGCTGAATATCGCTGGTGCCTTCATAGATCTGACAAATCCGCGCATCCCGATAGATGCGTTCAATCGGAAAATCTTTCAGATAGCCATAGCCACCAAAAATTTGTAGCGCCTTGGAACACACGCGTTCGGCCATTTCCGAAGCAAATAGTTTGGCCATGGAGGCTTCAGTCAAACAGCTTTCGCCAGCTTCCTTTTTACGTGCAGCAAAATGAACCAGTTGGCGTGCTGCTTCAATTTCAGTCGCCATACTGGCCAGCCTGAACGAAATCGCCTGCTGTTCAAAAATCGGTTTGCCAAAAGCCACGCGATCATGCGCATAGGCCGTTGCTTCTTCTAAAGCGGCACGCGCCAAACCAACGGCTTGTGCGGCAATACCGATCCGCCCGCCTTCCAGATTGGCCAAGGCAATTTTTAAACCTTCGCCTTCGGCACCGAGTCTTAAACTTTCATGAATGCGGACATCGGTTAAGGCAATCTGACAGGTATCCGAAGCATGCAGGCCGAGTTTTTCTTCCACCCGAATCACTTCATAGCCAGGTGTGTCGCGCGGCACTAAAAATGCACTCATGCCTTTTTTGCCCGCGCCTGGATCAGTCACTGCAAACACAATAATCATCCCGGCATTGTGGCCAGAAGTAATAAACTGTTTGGCGCCATTGATGATGTAATGATCGCCGTCCTTGACCGCCCGGGTTTTAATCGCGGCAGCATCCGATCCGGTATGTGGTTCGGTTAAGGCAAAGGCACCAATCATTTCACCTTGGGCCAAAGGCTTTAGAAATTGCTGCTTTTGCTGTTCCGTGCCGAACTTGAAAATCGGCACACAACCCACCGAGTTATGTACGCTCATAATCGCGGATGTTGCACCATCGGCCGCAGCGACTTCTTCCAAGGCCAGAACATAAGCCAGCGTACCTGTGCCCGAGCCGCCCCATTCTTCCGGAATCAGCATGCCTAAAAAACCCAGCTCTCCCATTTGGGCCAAGGCATCTTTGGGAAAGATGCCTTTTTGATCCCACTCGCTGGCAAAGGGTTTAATCTGTTCCTGGGCGAAGCTTTTGGCCATATCCTGAATCAGGTGTTGTTCTTCCGTTAATTGCATCGATGCTTCCTTCAATCTCTTTATTTAATCTTCTTATTCAATCTGTTGGCTTTATGAGCTTATGCAGTTTTGGATTGCTGCTTGTTGATTTCCTGATTGCGCAGTAAAAAGCGTTGAATTTTACCGCTTGGGGTTTTCGGCAATTCGGTCACAAATTCAATCAGACGCGGATAGGCATGCGCAGATAAACGCTTTTTCACAAATTGACCCAGCTCTTCCTGCAGCTCGGCAGTTGCAGGAGAATGACCAGCCAGAATCACAAAGGCTTTAATGATTTCGGTCCGCTCGGGATCCGGTACGCCAATCACCGCCGCTTCAATCACGGCATCGTGTTCCAGCAAGGCACTTTCCACATCAAACGGCCCCACCCGATAGCCCGAGGTAGTAATGACATCATCACTACGTCCCACAAAACTCATACTGCCATCGGCATGAATTTCCGCGGTATCTCCGGTTAAGTAGTAATGGCCGACAAAAGGCGATTTGCGGCTTTCTTCATAGCCCGAAAACCACATCATTGGGGATTGACTGATATCCACCGCCAGAATGCCCGGAACGTCCGCAGGGAGCTCATGACCCTGTTCATCGACAACGGCAATCCGGTAACCCGGGCTGGCAAAACCTGCTGAACCTGAACGCACCGGATGCTCCAGCGCATGATGGTTACACACCACCATACCGACTTCGGTCTGGCCATAATGGTCATAAATCGGCACATCTAGCACCTCTTTAAACCAGCGGATCACTTCCGGATTTAACGGTTCTCCCGCACTGCTGACAACACGTAACTTACCGCGTAGTTTTTCCATTTGAGCAGGATCGGCCGCCATCATCATGCGATAAGCAGTCGGTGCACCGGCCAGATTGGTAATGCCATATTCCTTAACAATTTCGCAGACACTTTCTGCATTAAAACCGCCTTCATAAAATAAGGTCGAGTGTCCAAGCATTAAAGGACCAGTAATCGCGTAATACAAACCGTAGGCCCAGCCGGGATCAGCAATATTCCAGAAAGCATCTTCAGGAGTTAGACCAATGGCATTTTGCATATAGCTTGCAAAAGCAATCAGCGCTTTTAAAGGGACTTTAAGAGGTTTCGCTGGTCCAGTGGTGCCCGAGGTAAACATCAATAAAAATGGATCATCGACATTCAGGATTTCCAGCTCACAAGCTTCAGCCTGACGGTTTAATACCGTCCAGAAGCTGAGGTCGTGCGGATAGCGCTCTGCCTCAGTTTCGGCATGTACCGTCACAATCGGTGGACAGTTGCTGATCTCGGATAATTTGTCCCGATTCGCCAGATCAGTCACCACCAGCTTGCTTTGCGCCAGCTGAATACGATGCTCGATGGCTTTGGGACCAAAGGCCGTAAATAAGGGTTGATAGACAGCACCAATCCGCCAGGTTGCCAAAATAGTAATGATCAACTCGGGAGTACGTGGTAATAATCCGGAAACGCGGTCGCCTTTACCAATGCCTTGAGACTTTAAAAAGTTGGCAAACTGGCTGGAATATTTTTTGAGTTCGGCAAAACTATATTGTTCTTTTCTGCCATCTTTACCATGCCAGTATAAGGCAATGGCATCGGAATCGGCATGACGGTCACAGCATTCATAACAGGCATTTACTGCCTGCATGGAACCGGAGAGATACTGGCTTGCAAACGTATTTAAATCAAAGTCTTGAACCGTTGTTTGATAATCTAACATGTTAAACCTCAGCCTGAATTTATCGTTATTACTGACAAGGTGTAATTATTGAAGCGAATCCTTGCTCCATCTGAATCTTTTAAGTTTTAAGCATTTGGCGTGGTGTATTGATGCATGATGCTGGAGAAGTCCAGATGGGCATCGCCTTCCTGACACAGTTGTTGATAGAGTTTTTGTACCATGCTGCCCAGAACCACCGGCTGATCCACCTGTTGCGCAGCATCCACGGCCAAGCCCAAATCTTTAAGCATCAGCTGTGCTGCAAAACCATCGGTATAACCCCGCGATGACGGCGCATTGGCACAAATATCGGGCCATGGATTATAAATTTCAGAACTCCAGCAACGTCCAGTGGAGCTGTTGATTACCCCAGCCAGCGCCTGCGGATCAATTCCCAGTTTGGCTCCGAGTGCCATTCCTTCTGCAACGGCAGTCATGGAAATGCCCAGAATCAGGTTATTACAGATTTTTGCCACCTGTCCTGTTCCCACCGCACCACAATGCACCAGATTTTTACCCATACAGCCGAGAACAGGTTTAACGGCCTCAAAGGTGGCATCATCTGCGCCGACCATAAAGGTTAAAGTGCCATCTTTGGCACCTAAAGTACCGCCGGATACCGGTGCATCACAGACGCGAATCTGCTTGGCCTGAGCTGCTGCAGCAACCTCCTGAATGGTTTGCGGATCAATGGTGCTGCTGTCGATACATAAGCTGCCCGCTTGAAGCACCTCCAGAATACCGTGTTCACCCAAATAGACTTCACGCACATGCTTGGCTGCAGGCAACATGCTGACCACGATCTCCGCCTGCTTCGCGGCAGCTTGTGGACTGTCGCAGACGATACCGCCAGCTTCTGCAAAATGCTGTAAAGCCACTGCACTTAAGTCATAACCAAAAACCTGATGACCGGACTTGAGCAGATTTTGCGCCATGGAACCGCCCATGTTGCCTAAACCAATAAATGCAATCTTCATGCTGATGCTCCTTAACGCAGACTGATCGTGGTATTGACACCGGTGGTTTCCTGGTCATCTTCAAACCATCGGCTGGTAACGGTTTTGGTCTGGGTATAGAACTGCACCGCCTGTTTGCCATAAGGACCGAGATCACCCAGTTTTGAACCGCGTGAACCGGTAAAACTAAAGAAAGGCACAGGGACAGGAATTGGAATGTTAATGCCAACCTGACCGATATCAATCTGGTTCTGGAAGGTACGTGCCGTATTGCCATTCTGGGTGAACAGTCCGACGCCATTACCAAATGGATTGGCATTAATCAGCTCAATGGCTTGTTCTAAAGTATCGACATGCATGATCGCCAGTACCGGGCCAAAGACTTCTTCTTTATAAATGCGCATATCGGTCGTGACTTGATTAAAAATCGTTGGCCCGACAAAATTGCCTTTTTCATAGCCTGGAACCTGTACATCACGACCATCCAGCAGCAGTTCAGCGCCTTGTTCAACACCACTGTTGATTAAATCGATTACACGAGATTTGGCACGGGTTGAAATCACCGGTCCCACATCGGTATTCGGTTCATGTCCGGCATTCACCTTTAAGGTTTTGGTTTTATTGACCAGTTCATCGACCCAGTGCTTGGTCTCACCGACCATCACCGCCACCGAAAGTGCCATACAACGCTGACCTGCTGCACCAAAAGCTGCACCGACCAAGGCATTTAAGGTCTGTTCTTTATTCGCATCTGGCATCACCACCACATGGTTTTTGGCGCCCATCATCGACTGCACACGCTTGCCGTGTTGGCCTGCAAGGTTATAGACATGCGTGCCGACTGCAGTCGAGCCGACAAAAGAAATGGCTTTAATATCACGATGGGTACACAGTAAATCGACCACTTCTTTGCCGCCATGCACCACATTCAGTACGCCTGCCGGCACACCTGCCTGAATCGCCAGTTCAACCAGCATCATGGTCGATAGTGGATCTTGTTCTGAAGGCTTCAGGACAAAGGTATTGCCGCAGACAATCGCCATCGGGAACATCCACAGTGGAATCATCGCCGGGAAGTTAAACGGTGTAATTCCTGCACAGACACCTAGTGGTTGCTGCAAGGTATAGGTATCGACACCACGTGCCACCCCTTCAATATACTCGCCCATTTGTAGGGAACCGATCGAACAGGCATGTTCCACCACTTCCAGACCACGCTGGATATCACCTTCGGCATCAGCCAGGGTTTTGCCTTGTTCTGCCGTTAAGACTTGGGCAATACTTTTTAAATTGGTACGAATCAGATCCTGCAGTTTCAGCATGATTCGCATACGGGCCTGAATTGGAGTCTGGCGCCAGCTGGCAAAGGCATTTTGCGCAGCCGCAATCGCAGCATTGACTTCTTCAGCAGTGGCAAAAGGCACTTGGCCCAAAACTTCCTGAGTGGCAGGATTGATAATATCTTGCCAATGGCTAGTTTTTGATTCGACAAATTCACCATTAATGAGGAGTTTTGCGGTGGTGAATCCGGTACTTTGCTGTGGATGAGAAATGGCGTTCATGGTCGCTCCGTGCTGGTTTGTTATTGTCGTTGTATCTGCCTTTACTGGCTTTTATTTAACGTATAATTTTTACGCTGTTTCAGCAGACTAACAAAGAACACTTTGACCACCAATAGAAATTGGTGCACGATGGTTGTGCAAATATGCACAGGAATTTAACAGGATGTTAAATAAAAAATGAAAGTAGATTGGGATCATTTACGCTTTTTTTTAGTTTTGGCGCGTGCTAAAACACTCACCAACGCAGCACGCTTAATCGGGGTTGAACATAGCACCGTAGCGCGGCGGATTCAGGCCCTGGAAAGTACTTTAGGTACGCAACTGTTTAAGCGCGAAGCCACCGGTTATGAACTAACCTCGGAAGGTCTGGCACTGGTGCCGCGTGTGGAACAGATGGAACAGTCCTTTATCCAGATTGACAAGCGCCATGATCCCTTGCAAGGTCGGGTCCGGATTGGTGCGCCAGAAGGTTTTGGCACGGCATTTTTAGCTCGTCTTTTGGCAGAATTTTCCCAGCATTATCCTTTGCTGACCATTGACCTGATTCCGGTACCGAAAGCGATCAAACTTTCACATCGAGAAGCCGATATTGTGATCGCGATTGACCGGCCCAAATCTGGTCCGTATATCATTACTCGTTTGTCTAATTACTGTTTAAAGCTATATGGCAGCCAGCATTATTTACAGCAAAATCCGGAAATTAAAAAACTGGAAGACCTCCAGCAGCACCGTTTTGTCGATTATATTGATGATCTGGTCTATAGCACTGCACTATATTCGCTAGAGCGTCTTCCCTTGCAGGTCAGTGCCTGTTTTCGCAGTAACAGCATTCTGGCGCAGGAAATTGCCGTGCGTGCAGGTGCTGGACTGGCCATTTTGCCGAAATTTCTGGTCAATGATAAAAATGAACTGAAAGAGGTGCTGGGTCAGCAGCTCAGTTTTACCCACACTTTCTGGATGCTGACGCTGGTCGATCTGCAACATGAACCAAAAATTAAACTGGTCTGGGATTTCTTGCGTAAACAAGCCGATCTTCAGCAAGACCTGTTAATGGGCAGATGAATATTGAACACACTGTTCACTTTGCAAGGCTACGTACTTTAGTTAAATCAACTGAAACAACAACGTATCGATACAGCAAATGAACGTATCACAACATTCCTGACGCTCATGACTTGTTAAATTAACAGTCGATCATTCGCGATGTTTTTTAATGAGCTACAGGAAAATAATATGAAAATCTTGATGGTACTGACTTCACATGACCAGCTGGGCGATACTGGCAAAAAAACTGGCTTCTGGTTGGAAGAGCTAGCTGCGCCTTATTACACCTTTGTCGATGCAGGCGCAGAGGTAGTTTTGGCTTCTCCTGCAGGTGGTCAGCCACCATTAGATCCAAAAAGTAATGAGCCGGATGCGCAAACCGAAACCACCAAACGCTTTGAAGCAGATGAGGTGGCCATGCAGGCTCTTGCCAATACACATAAGTTGAGTGAAGTCTTAAATCAGGATTTTGATGCCGTGTTCTATCCGGGTGGTCACGGTCCATTATGGGATCTAGCCAAAGACCAGAATTCTATTTCTTTAATTGAGCAGACTTTACAGGCAGATAAACCTGTTGCGCTGGTCTGTCATGCACCGGGTGTACTTCGTGAAGTCAAAGATGCCGAAGGCCGTTCTATTGTAGAAGGCAAGACAGTCACCGGTTTTACTAATACCGAAGAAGACGGCGTAGGCCTAACCGATGTTGTCCCATTTCTAGTGGAAGACATGCTGAAAGAAAAAGGTGGGAAATATTCCAAAACTGAGGACTGGCAGGTATACGTGCAACAAGATGGTCTGCTCATTACTGGACAAAACCCCGCCTCTTCTGCTGCAACGGCTGAAGCTTTATTAAAATTATTAAAGTAGAAGTTAATCTAAAATTCGTATTAACCTTTTAGATCGCTTCTTTTTGAATAAGAAAAACCCTGAATGATGCAAGATTATTCAGGGTTTAATTTATCTATTTATTCCCAGATTTAGTTCGCTTCAACTGCCGTTGAGGCAATATGCTGAGCCAGTAATTCTCTGAGTTTAAACTTCTGGATTTTTCCCGATGGGGTCATCGGAATATCCTCCCAGATTTCCAGGCGTTCCGGAAGATACTGCATAGCCAGATTATGAGTTTTCAGGAAATCTACCAGCTCATTAAAACTTAACGGCTTTGTCTGATCTTTCAGCTTGATGATTGCACAGGAACGCTCGCCCATTCGCTCATCTGCATAAGCCACTAAAGCTACTGTGGCGATATTCGGATGCTTATAAAGTAGTGATTCAATTTCCGCGACCGGAATATTTTCTCCACCACAAATAATCACATCCTTCTTACGTCCGCAAATCCGAATATAGCCATGCTCGTCCTGATAGGCAATATCGCCAGTATCAAACCAGCCTTCGGCATCCGTATCATTCAAATGTGGACGTTTTAAATAACCGCCAAAATTTGAACAGGTGCGGATCATCAAACGCCCGGATTCATTCACGGCTTTGGTCTGACCTTTTTTATTCACGATCTTGATTTCAACACTAGGTAAAGCGATGCCATCCGTATTGAAAGAGTGTTCATCCTCATCTTCAGGTCGGGTCAGCGTCACTGCACCACATTCGGTCATACCCCAAGCGGATATGACTTTAACGCCCAGAATTTCCCGGGCTTTTTGTACCAATGGCCCCGGAATGGGTGCACCAGCACACAGGAAAATTTTTAGTGAATCAACCTTGTCATGCTGTTCCGCCACGGTATTGGACAGGTCATTCAGGAATGGGGTCGAGGCCATGGTGAAATTCACCTGATGCTGATGAATTAGATCCACTGCTTTGGCTACATCCCAGCTTGGAAACATGGGACAACTTGCAAGCTGATTTCTTTGATTTTTATGGTCAGGCCTTAAATAAGCTGGCTTTTGATGATGTGGTTACCCTAATTCATCTGCTCAATAAAGTAAATGATGGTTTAAAAAGTATTCATCTGCATAAAGAAACGGATCAGGAATAAACAAATAGAAATATAGCTTTAATTGAAGAATATAAAAAAGAGCCTGAATTCAGGCTCTTTTTTATAAATTGAAATTATGCCTTTTGTGGATCGTATTGACGGTCTTTAATGAATATCCCGGACACTGCACCACACAAGAAATAGGCACCGCCCATAATCAGGAAGCCTAATCCAATTGAACCACCACTCGCTGCTGCGCCAATAATCGCAGGTGCAAACATGGCCCCAATACGACCTGCATTATAAGCACCACCGACTGCTGTACCACGGATCGATGTCGCAAAGCTTTCCGTCATATAAGTGGCATTAATCGCATATGGAATACCATACAGGAATCCAAAGAAAATCAGCAGATAGGCAATGTTATCTGGTGTATTGAATAGCACAATCACGGGCAGGAAAATCGCCGTTCCAATTGCTCCAAACGAAAAGACAGCGCGTCTACCCAGACGGTCTGCAGCAAAGCCCGCCAGAATTTTTCCGAAAATCATGGCTACATAGGTACCAATCATATAGCCGGCCATAGATTTAAAATTCATGTGCAATTCAGATTCCAGATATGCCGGCATCCAGTTGTTTACCCCATAGTAGCCAAATTGCAGAAAACCGGCCGTAAAGATCCACAAAATAAACATTCTGCGATTCGCAGGATCCGCGAAAATCTCTTTGACTGTGCTTTTTTTGGCGGGTTGCTGTGCTGTGATTTCAGCTGGGGCATATAGACGCTGCAAACGTGCACGCTGCCAGGATTCTGGCTCAGGAACCAGTTTCTGGATAAAAATCGCCATAACCGAGGGAATAATGGCAATAAAAAACAGGGTTCGCCAGCCATATTCTGGAATGATCCAGCCTGCCAGTACAGTGGCCACAATATAACCGACGGTCCATCCTGCCTGTAAGGTACCTAAAACCGTGGTGCGATATTCAGTTGGAACATATTCAGCCATGAGCGTATTGGCTGCAATATATAAAGAGCCAATACCGAAAGCAGACAGAAAGCGTAAAACAGCAAATTGTTCAAAGTTTTGTGCAAAACCTAAGGCTGCGGTCAATATGGAAAATACCAGAATCGAAATGACTACGGTACGTACACGGCCCAGACGGTCACAGGCCCAGCCACCTATAAAGCCACCAATCGCCATACCTGCCAAGGTAAAACTGCCCAGTGCACCAGCCTGTAAATTACTTAAGCCAAATTCTGCTTTCAGACTGTTTAAGCTGAAAGACAGCAGCAACATGTCCGCGCCATCCACCAGTAAAGCCAGAAAGGCGAAAATAAAAGCAATTTGCTGGGTTCGTTTGGTCGTCGGTTTAATCTTTTCTAATTCTCTCGCTAAATCCGTCATATTTAAATCTCTGTTTTCCTATCCTTAGGTTTTCATGATCTTTTTATATTTAAAGCTATTCCGCTAATGAATATGCTTTAAGGCTAATCCGTGTTTAATTCACCTGATTGACTCCTTTTTTAATCCTGTATGGGAGATCCCTTTTTCCTTTTTATCAGTGACCTCTTGTTCCTCATTCATGCTTATATTTGCATCAGGCTAAAGAAAATAAGATGAATATTCAATCATTTTGGATGTTTTATTTTGTTATACGAAATTTATTATCATAAAGTTGATTGTTCTTTCATTTTCCTATAGCTTTAAAAAGAGGGATAAGAACGATATGTCATTTGAATAAGATCGAACAGGGAGCGCAATAATGGGTGCCTTAACAGGATTTCGTGTACTGGATTTAAGCCGGATTTTGGCTGGGCCCTGGTGTAGCCAGATTCTGGCTGATCTGGGTGCAGAAGTGATCAAGATTGAAAAACCGGATCATGGGGATGATACCCGTATCTGGGGACCACCCTGGCTTAAAAACAATCAGCAGCAAGATACCCATGAATCGGCTTATTACCTGTCAGCCAACCGTGGCAAGCATTCGGTTGCAATCGATTTATCTACACCTGAAGGTCAAAGTATTATCAAAAAACTTGCTGAACAGAGTGATGTAGTCATTGAAAACTATAAAGCCGGTTCGTTGAAACGATATGGGCTGGATTATGAAAGTCTGAGCCAGCTAAATCCGCGACTGGTATATTGTTCCATTACCGGTTTTGGCCAGAACGGTCCGCGTGCGCAAGAGCCGGGCTATGATTTTATCGTTCAGGGAATGGGTGGCATGATGAGTGTCACTGGCGAACGTGATGACCTGCCCGGTGGTGGCCCACAAAAAGCGGGTCTGGCCTTTGCCGATTTGACCACCGGCTTATATGCCGCAATTGCCATTCAGGCGGCTTTGTTGTCCCGTGAGAAAACCGGTGAAGGTCAGTATATTGATATGGCGCTGCTAGATACCCAGGTTGCTTCCCTATCCGTTCTGGCCATGAATTATCTCACCTCAGGCAAAGTACCCGGTCGCTTTGGAAATGCGCATGCCAATATTGTGCCCTATCAGGTGTTTAAAGCCCAGGAAGGTGAATTTATTATCGCCTGTGGTAATGATCTGCAATTTCAAGCTTTGTGTCAGGCCGTTGGTCTGGCTAAGGTGGCAGAAGATCCTCGCTTCTTAAAAAATTCTGGACGTGTTACACATCGTGAAGAATTGACCACAGTTCTACAGGCTCATTTCTATACTAGACCGGCAAAAACCTGGGTGGATTTAATCCATGCGGTTAAAGTGCCGGTAGGAATGATCAATGACCTGAAACAGACTTTGCAAGAAGAACAGGTATTGGCACGCGATATGGTGATTCAGATGCCGCATACCTTACGTGAAGATTACACCTCAATCGGTTCACCGATTAAACTCTCCAAGACACCGGTAGAATATAAAAAGGCCCCACCTTGTCTGGGTGAAGATACTGATGCCATTTTGAGTCAATATTTAAGTTCTGCTGAAATAGAAGAACTAAAAAGCAAAAAAGTTATCCAGCAGCGATAAGCCTGCAAGCAGTAAAAAAGGAATCTTGCGATTCCTTTTTTATTTTAAAGATAATGGATTAGATCATTCCTTAACAGGCCTTAGCGCTGGGCTGAACAGTACGAGGCAGTTCACGACGCAGAATTTTGCCTACTGCAGACTTTGGTAGTTCGGACACAAATTCAATGTATTTCGGCAATTTATAACTGGTCAGTTGCTGCTTCAGATAAGTCATGATTTCATCTTGGGTTAGAGTTTCATCCTGTTTCACAATAAATGCCTTGGGTACCTGTCCAGATTTTTCATCATCAATACCAATCACTGCACATTCCAGTATTTTAGGATGTTTGGACAGCACGCCTTCCAGCTCATTGGGATAAACATTAAATCCGGAGACCAGAATCATGTCTTTTTTGCGGTCCAGAATGGTGATATAGCCTTGTTCGTCCATACAACCGATATCACCTGTCAGGAAGAATCCATCTTTGGTAAATACCTGTGCTGTTGCTTCGGGTTGCTGCCAGTATCCTTTCATTACCTGTGGACCACGTATGGCTATTTCTCCAGCCTGATTAAGCTCTACAGGTTTTCCTTCATCATTCAGAATCAGAATTTCAGTCCCTGCCAATGGCAAGCCAATCGTGCCACTAAATCGCCGGCTTAAAGGCGGGTTAAAAGTTGCAGTTGGTGAGGTTTCAGAAAGTCCGTAGCCTTCATAAATCTGGCAGCCTGTGACCTCATACCATAAATTTGCCGTATTTTTTAAAATCGATGCTCCCCCGCCAGTTGTAGTTTTCAGGTTTGAATGATCCAGTTCACGAAAACGTGGATGATGTCCCAGTGCATTAAACATGGTATTCACCCCAGGAAAAACAGTGGGTGGATGTTTCTGGTATTGATCCGCCAAAGCATCCAGATCTCTCGGATTTGGAATCAGAACATTGGCGAAACCACGGCTTAAACCATAACTGAACAGGCAGATGGTAAATCCATAAATGTGATACAGCGGCAAGGCACAGAATACATATTCATTTTCAGTGGCATAGCGGTCACCAAAATGGCTGATAAATACGGTACTGTTCTGGGCGATATTAAATAAAATATTGCGATGGCTCAGTTCTGCACCTTTAGAAACACCTGTGGTACCTCCCGTGTATTGCAGAATGACCGTATCTTCCTGATGCTGTACAGGTGTTTTGAAATCAATAATTTCTACCTGATTTATTGCCTGCCTAAAGTCAAAGAACTGTTTATCCGGATATTGTGTTGCCTGACTATAAATAGCACTTTGCTGCTCTTGAATAAAATCCGGCGAATGCGTCGAAATAACATATTTGAGTTGAGGACATTCCTCTAATGCTGTTAATTGCTCCAAAGTCTGCCCAAGGATAATCAAGGCTTCTGCACCTGAATCCTGTAGCTGATGATAGAGCTCGCGCTGGGTGTACATGGGGTTGACATTGACCAGCACATAACCGGCCCGAATAATGGCAAAGGTAGCGATTGGATATTGAATAATATTCGGTAACATCACCGCAATACGGCTGCCAGCAGTCAGCCCAAGACTCTGTAAATAGCTAGCCAGTTTCTGGCTATACACATCGATATCGTGATAGCTGAATTTGCGATCTAGATAGATAAATGCGGTTTTATCCTGAAATTTTACCAAATTCTCAGCAATTATCGTGCTCAGGGTTTTCTCAGGATCTGGCCGGGTAAACTCCGGATTGATATTCCACTTTTTATATTCTTCCATCCATGGCTGACTGCTCATGACTATACTCCTGTCCTGGATTTACAATTATTTTGTATTATTTAAACCATAAGATTTTGATTTTAATTAAATATTTTTACACCACTTTCTGCTGTCTCGATTCAACATACTGGTAGTGATAACCGCTACGAATAAAATGCTGATTTTTATCCCTAAATGAATGAGCATAATCCGGCCAGACCAAAGTCAGCTTGCGACTGACCGGGTCCAGATACCAGCTTTTACAGCTTTCCGATAACCAGACACTACCTTGCGAAAGCTGCTGTAGCTCCTGCATATAGCTATTTTCAGCTTCTTGATCTGCTTCAAAGACCTGAATCTGTTCCTGCTCAAAAAACTGCAAGGCATCCAGCACCAGATCAAACTGGGTTTCCAGAAAATAAAGTGCTGAATTATGTCCACTGCCTGTATTTGGCCCATTCAGGATGAACAGGTTTGGAAAGTTGTGTACGGTCGTTGACTGATAACCCTGCATACCGCTGGACCATTGCTGCTCCAGGCTTAAACCCTGTTTACCCACCACCTTTGCGGCATAGGGTGGACGTGCCGCTTCAAATCCTGTCGCAAATACAATGATATCTGCAGAAAATTTATTTCCAGCCTGGCTTAATACACCGTCTTTCATAACTTCTGCCAATGCTGAGTCTTCAAGTGTGACATTTGGTTTTAGAAAAGTCGGATAATAATCATTAGAAAGCAATAAGCGCTTACAACCAGGTTCATAATTCGGCGTAAGTTTGCGCTGTAATTCAGGATCTGAAATCTGATGTTTTAAGAATTGCAGGCAGTTTTTCTTGACCCGCTCAATCTGGCTTTTCAGATTACGGCGCTGGGCAAAATTGTATTCATTGCCCCAGAACAAGGAATGTCTGAGGGCCGACATACTGTCCGGATCTTTGCGGAAAAGCTGTTTTTCTGACTCAGAATAAGCTCGGTCTGGTCGGGGCAAAATATATGGCGCACTACGTTGCAAGACGGTCAGGCTTTTGGCTGTTTTGGAAATTTCCGGCACAAGCTGGATGGCAGAAGCACCAGAACCCACCACAACGACATGTTGATTTTCCAGATTCAGCTCGTGGTTCCAGCGCGCGGAATGCATCACTTGGCCTTCAAATTCTTCCAGCCCCGGAATTTTCGGGAGATGCTCATCTGCCAGATGCCCGGTTGCGGTAATTAAAATCTCAGCCTGATACAGACCTATAGAGGTGTGAATTTCCCAGATGCGTTCTCGTGCATTCCAGCTGGCCTTTTCCAGTTGGGTATGAAAATTAATATGGGGCCGGATATTTTCCTGATCACAGCATTGAATTAAATAGCGCTGAATTTCTACCCCTTGTGGAAAGACACGCGACCAGTTGGGATTTTTAATAAACGAGAAAGAATATAAATGGGAAGGTACATCACAGGCGACTCCGGGATAGGTATTGTCACGCCAAGTACCGCCCACTTCTGCTGCACGTTCAATGATTTTAAAATCGTGGATGCCCTGCTGTTTAAGGCGGATTGCCATTCCCAAACCACCAAAACCGCTGCCTACAATTAGAATCTTGCTGCGCTGTCCTTTAGCTTGCATTATTTATCTCCTTTAAGGCATATAAGGCTGGATTTTTTGATTGGCCGGATACTGCTGTGGATGCTGGCTAAACTGATTCACCAGTTGCACCACTTCTGCCGGCGCTTCGATATAGAGCGCATGTCCTGAAGAAATTTCGATATAGCGACTGTTCGAAATTGAAGCAAACAGCAGTTTTGCTTGGGCTACAGGCACCATACGGTCTTCACGACAGGCAACGACTAGAGTTTCTGCACAGATGTCAGACAAAGCTGATGTAATATCAATGTGATAATTCAGTTCGCGCTGTTTGGCTGCATCTTGGGAAGGTTTAACAAAACGTGCCAGATCCAACACCTGCTGTTCACTTCGTGCAGACAGATAATCATCGCTATACAGGCAATAATTGACAAAATGAGGCAAGGCCGCAGATTGTTCATTAAATAACTGTTGCCAGATAGTCGTCCGTAGTTGCTGTACCGAGCTGGTTTTGGTCCAACCAGCCAACAGAATCAAACGAGCCACACGCTGTTTTAAACTGGCTGCTACTTGTGCAGCAACCACGGCACCGAGTGAATAGCCTACCACTGTAATGATTTCATCTTCTGCAACTGCATGCTGAATCAGTGCTTCAACCTGCTGGCTAAAATCGGTCACCGCCAGATCAGCTTTATCGGGGGTATGTAAATCAATGGATAAAACCCGCTGATGAATACCCAGCATCGGAAAAATATAGCTGAAATGCTTGTCGGTATTTCCACCGGTGCCATGAATCAAAATAATAGTGGGAAATGCAGAGCGCTGTCCGACTTCATGAAAAGTAAGCTCCCGATCAGTATAAGGAAACTGTCGAGTAATCATGTCTAAATCCATATAGACTCCTGATCTTGTTGTTTTATGGTTTATTCAATACCAAAGAATAACTCTCAATATTTGAATGGGATTAGGATGCAAAAATTATTAAAAAAAGACCCACGACACGAGTATCGTGGGTCAAAAGCTTTAATCGAATTTAAACTCTTCAGGTTCAAGTAAAAACAGGCTTTCACCACCCGCTTGAATATTGGCAAGGTGGGTTGAAGTTCTTGGCAAAATACGTGCAAAGAAGAATTGTGCCGTTTTGATCTTGGCTGCATAGAAGGGATCAGTATTGCCTTCTTCAATTTTCTGCTGTGCCGTAATCGCCATTTTCAGCCACAAATAAGCGGACACGACATAACCAGAGAAATATAGGTAGTCAACTGATGCTGCCCCAATTTGATTGGCAGACTGTTGAGCCTGTTCCTGAATGGTTTTAGTTAATTCCAGCCATTGTTCAGTCAACTGGCTGACTTGTGCAACTTGCTGGCTCAACTGGACATCTTGCTGATGTTCTTTTACAAAGCCCTGAATTTCATCGGTTAATGCGGTCAGCAGACCCAGCTTTGAGCCCAGCACTTTACGTGCCAGCAAGTCAATGGACTGAATTTCAGTGGTTCCTTCGTAGAGGCTGGCAATACGTGCATCACGGGCAATCTGTTCCATGCCATGTTCAGCAATATAACCGTGACCACCGAAAACCTGCATACCATGTTTAGCCGCTTCTATGCCGGTTTCAGTCATTAATGCTTTGGCAATAGGGGTTAATAATGCTAGACGGTCTTCAGCTGCTTTCTTTTCTTCCGGGCTGTCAGTGGCTTCAGCGATATCGGCATAGGTCGCCAGATAATATGCAAGTGCACGTGAACCTTCTGCAAACACCTTTTGAGTCAGCAGCATATTGCGTACTGCCGGATGCACGATAATCGGATCTGCAGGCTGGTTTGGCGCTTTCGCACCTTCCAGTGAACGCATGGCCAGACGGTCTTTGGCATAAGCCAATGCACCCTGATAAGAAGATTCTGCTGCTGCCAAGCCTTGAATGGCTGTACCGATACGTGCCGAGTTCATAAAGGTAAACATGCAGTTCAGGCCGCGATTTTCAGGCCCAATCAGGAAACCTTTGGCATTATCAAAATTCAGCACACAGGTCGCGTTACCGTGAATGCCCATCTTGTGTTCAATGGCACTACACACTACGCCATTACGGGAAGCCACATTACCAGCTTCATCCAGATTGTATTTCGGAACAATAAACAGCGAAATACCTTTGGTTCCCGCAGGCGCATCCGGTAAACGTGCCAGTACGATATGCACGATATTTTCAGCCAGGTCATGTTCACCGGCTGAGATAAAGATTTTCTCGCCACTGAGGCTGTAACTGCCGTCCTCATTTGGCACAGCTTTGGTACGGATCAGCCCCAGATCAGAACCGGCATGAGATTCAGTCAAGCACATGGTTCCAGTCCAGCGACCTGCAATTAAAGGTACCAGGAATTTCTGTTTTTGTTCATCACTCCCGTGGTGCTCTAAAGTACGCATGGCACCATGTGACAGACCTGGGTACATCCCCCACGACCAGTTGGTTGCAGTAATAATTTCAGAAATAGCAATCCGGTATAAAGTTGGGAAGCCCTGACCGCCATATTGTTCATCACCGGTTAAAGAGGTAAAGCCGAGTTCTACATATTTGTCATAAGCTGCTTTAAACCCATCTGGAGTAGTTACGATGCCATCCTGCAAACGGCAACCCTGCTGGTCGCCTGTCGCATTAATCGGTAGAAGTTCGTTTTGGCAAAAGTCCGCAGCGACTTCCAGATATTGCTCCATAATATCCATAGAAACCTTGTCTGCGAATTTTGCATAGCCCTGATATTTCTGTTCAACGTTTAACAGGTCTTTCAGGACAAACTTCATGTCTTTTAATGGCGCAATATAATTTCTCATCGTAATTCCCTTGTATGAGTTCTAATTTGTATATTTATGACAATTAATTTCATAATACGAAATTATGTTTTAAATCCACTATAATATAATTTAAAGAATAAAATCTAGTCATTCGATGAAATTTCCCATTTAAAAATAAAAAATCTTCAGGATGAAAAAAAGCCATTCATGACGGAATGACTTTTTTGTTTGATCGTCAATGAAATGGTTCAACGAGCCAAGAAATGAGTCAGACGTTGATGAATAATTTGCTCTGCATCTTGCATGATATTTTCGATCAGCGCCTGACAAGTCGGAATGTCATGAATCAATCCCATCACTTGACCTGCAGTCAGAACTCCCGCATCCACATCGCCATTTTCTAAAGCGAGCTTGCCTTTTAAACCGCTGACATAGGGACGAATCTGTTCAAATTGCAGATTTGGATCTTCACTCATTTTAACGACTAGATCAGATACTGCATTTTTGGCAACACGGGCGGTATTTCGGAACTGTCGATACAAAAGATGTGTCGCCCTTTCATCATTATCGACATAAAACTGTTTGATGTTTGGATGGATCGGGGCTTCCTGAGTGGCACAAAAGCGTGTACCCATATTGATGCCTTCGGCACCCAAAGCCAAAGCTGCGACCAGACCACGACCATCAGCAAAACCGCCACTGGCCACAATCGGCACAGTGAGCTGATCTGCTGCCGCAGGAATTAAAATCATGCCAGGAATATCGTCTTCACCCGGATGGCCCGCACATTCAAAACCATCAATCGAAATAACATCTGCGCCAATTCTTTGTGCTGAAAGCGCATGACGGACGGAAGTACATTTATGAATGACAATAATGCCGTGTTGCTTAAACGCCTCAATATGTTCATGAGGCTTGTTGCCTGCTGTTTCTACGATCTTGATACCGCTTTCAATGATTGCCTGTCGGTATTCTGCATATGGCGGCGGATTCACAGCGGGCAATAAAGTCAGATTGACTGCAAAAGGCTGATCGGTCATTTCTCGGCAGCGTGCAATTTCCTTGACCAGGGCTTCAGGCGTCGGTTGAGTCAATGCCGTTAATGTTCCCAAGCCACCTGCATTAGATACGGCACTGGCCATTTCTGCGGTACCGACCCACATCATGCCGCCCTGAATAATTGGATAGCGAATGCCTAAAAGCTCGGTAATACGGGTCTTAATTTTCATAAATGCTCTCCTTAGCATCCGGTAAATTGTGCAGGGCGTTTTTCGACAAAAGCCTGGACACCTTCTTTATAGTCCTGACTGCTCAGAGCCAGATATTGCAGGTTTTGTTCCAGCTCCAGTTGCTGGTCTATGTTATTTTCAGCACTGCGTTGCAAGGCCTGTTTGGTTAAAGCGAGCGCATAAGTCGGCTGTTGAGATAATCGCTGTGCAATGTCGTCGATATAAGCATCAAATTCTGTATCTGGAAGCATTTTCCAGATCATGCCCATTTCGGCGGCCTCTTTGGCATGCACCGGTTCGCCCAGAAAAGTGAGTGCCATGGCACGTGCATAACCGATTAAACGTGGCAACATCCAGGTGCCACCGGCATCAGGAATCAAGCCAATTTTAGAAAAAGCCTGAATAAATCGGGCACTTTCCTTGGCAATGACCAGATCACAGGCCAGTGCGATATTGGCACCTGCACCGGCAGCCACACCATTCACTGCTGCAATCACCGGTTTGGGACTCTGGCGGATCAGGTTAATCAAGGGATTATAGTATTTGGCCAGCGAGCCTTGCGGTGGCAAAGGCACATTGCCGAGCTGTCCAGCACGTTCTTTTAAATCCTGTCCTGCTGAAAACGCCCGGCCATTACCGCGAATCACAATCACCCGAATATCCGGATCTTTATTCCAGTTTTTCAGCACCTGCTGCACTTCCTCATGCATTTGCCGGTTAAAACTGTTGAGTGAATCCGGGCGGTTAAAGCTTAAGGTCGCGACGCCTTGCTGAACCTGAGTTTGAATCGTTTTCCACATCATTAATTTCCTTATTTTTTTGCCTGTATCCCTACACTTAATAGCCCTTATTGACATCTACCTGATGGCACAAATCCAGCCCGAGATTTAAGCGTCGGTCATTTTCCAGAATCTGTTCCACCACCACAGACATAGGCGCATGTGAGGCGACATGTGGTGTAACTACGATCTTTTCATGCTGCCAGAATGGATGTTCAGCAGCTAATGGCTCCTGTTCAAATACGTCGACAATTGCGCCACGGAGATGACCTGAATCCAGTGCATTGAGTAGATCCTGCTCGATTAAATGCTGCCCACGACCCACCTGAATAAGAGCAGCGTGTTCAGGTAACTGTTGAAATAATTCAGCAGAAAGAATACCGGTGTTTTCTTCAGTGAGTGGCAGCAGATTAATCAATATCTGGCTGTGGGCCAGGAACTCGGAAAGCTGTTCTTGGCCTACATAGCTTTTCACCTGAGCAATCTCTTTTGGGGAATTGGACCATCCAGACACCTGATAGCCCATGTCGGCAAAACGTTTTGCCACATAACCGCCCATATGGCCAAGGCCCATAATCCCGATCTGGATATGATGACTATAACTTTGACGATACTGTTTCCATAACTGCTGCTTTTGCTGCTGGATCATGCGGTCAAAATAACGCTGAAAATACAGCACACCCCAAAGCAGATAATCAAACATGCCCTTTTGATGATGTGGATCCAGTACCCGGCAGACTGACTGGTCAGATCTAATCTCGTTTAAATTTAAATGTTCGACTCCTGCAGCAATCGAATGAATTAGACCAAGTTCTGGAAGTTGCCAGAGTTTTTCCAGATCTGGAAACCACGAAGCTGCTGTGGTCGCCTGTTCAGCTTCCGGGCTGTCCAGTGTACAAAAACTACCCTCAGGCGCATATTTCTGAAAAGACTTCACCAGAATGACTTCAATATTCGGCACAGTACTGGATATTACAATCATGATGCATACTCCGTATATTGATGCTCAATCAAGGATAACGCAGCCTGCCAGGCACGCTGTAAAATCGGTTCAACCAAAGGACTGGCGAACTGCTTGGCGGTTTTAATTCGGACTTCTTCTGCTGGATAATGCAGTTCGGCACCGCCACTTAAGGCTTTCACCTGTGCCTGACAGGCACGCTCAAGGAAATAGATTTCATGAAAGGCCCGTGCAATGGTTTCGCCAGCTGTTAAAAGTCCGTGATTGCGTAAAATCATGGCGCGATGGCCGCCTAGGTCCTGAATCAGGCGTTCCTGCTCATCTGTTGAGAGTGCCACGCCTTCATATTCGTGATAGGCCACCTGCTGATAAAATTTCAGCGCATGCTGGGAAATGGGAAGAAGTCCGTGTTTCTGTGCAGACACTGCTATGCCGTCTGCGGTATGCGTATGAATGACACAGTTCAGATGAGCATGTGCTTCATGAATTGCGGAGTGGATGACGAAGCCAGCCATATTCACTGGCTTGTCCTGTTCATAGCTTTCTACGACCTGCCCTTCATGATTAATCTTGACCAGCGTTGAGGCACACATTTTTTCAAAAGCGACACCATACTGATTAATCAGAAAACAGTCAGGCTGATCAGGGACTCTTAAACTGATATGGGTATCAATTAAATCAGTCATCCGGTAATGCGCAATAATGCGATAAAGCGCTGCGAGTTCACAACGTGCCTGCCATTCAGCATCTGTGACGAGATTTTTTATTGTCATCGTTCCATCCTGGAAAAATATAGCATTTCGATCACTATCTGTTATATCATAATTTTAGAAAAACAGAATATTATTTCATAAAGCGAAATAAATCATTACAAGGAGTTGATATGCCCACATCACAATTAAACGGACTCGAATATCTAACCGCAATTAAGAATGGGGAAATTTCCAGTTCAGCCATGAGTGAAATTATTCCCATGCGTCTGATCTTGGTGCGCGAAAACTATGTGGAATATGAGGTGCGTCCTGATCAGCGCCATTATAATTTACAGGGTGGTATTCATGGCGGCTTTTGTGCAACGGTTCTAGATAGTGCCACTGGCGCTGCCGTGCATACGACAGTAGATGCAGGTGTCAGTTTCTCGACTATTGACCTGAATGTAAAAATGCTGAAAGCGATGAAAAGCGGCGAAACCTATACAGCTATTGGTGAAGTCATCCGGATCGGGCGTAATGTACTGACCTCAGAAGGCCGAATTATCGATAAAGAAGGTAAAGTTTATGCTTTTGGTTCAGCGACTTTATTAGTCACTGCCCGTAAGTAAATCATTACAGTGATGTAATCAATCCCTGCATGTGCAGGGATTTTTATTTTGAAAGAAGAATCCCAATAAAGAATGCCATGCATATCATAGATACATGGCATTAAGACTATGACTAAACTGTTATGCAGCTTCAGGGTTTTCAATCACCATCGCCAAGCCTTGACCCAGACCGATACACAGACTAATCACGGCATATTTTTTACCGGTACGCTGTAACTGACGTGCAACGGTTAAAGCCAAACGCGCACCCGAACAGCCCAGTGGATGACCAATGGCAATCGCACCACCATTTGGATTGACACGCGGATCATCCAAAGCGACATCCAGACCTTTCAGGCAAGATAATACCTGACTGGCAAAGGCTTCATTAATCTCGATGATATCCATATCGTCTAGCGTCAAACCCGCACGCTGTACTGCCTTTTTAATCGCTTCAATTGGGCCTGCTCCCATGATGCGTGGCTCAATGCCAGCGGCTGCAGAAGACAGAATACGAGCTAAAGGTTTTAAGCCATACTGTTCCTGCACTTTTTCACTGCCGATAATCAGTGCTGCAGCGCCGTCATTGATTCCTGATGCATTACCTGCTGTTACTACACCACCTTCAAATAGCGGTTTTAACTTGGATAAAGCTTCAAATGTTGAAGAAGCACGTGGATGCTCATCCTCAGTAATTTGTTTAGGCGGCAATTTGCGTCCTTGAGAAACTTCAATCGGGGTAATTTCACCTTCAAAGAAACCTGCTTCTTTCGCTGCCTGATATTTTGCCTGTGATGCAGCAGCAAAGGTATCAGCCTGTTCACGGCTAATACCAAATTCTTCAGCCACGTTATCACCTGTTTCAGGCATACTGTGCGCGCCAAACTGATCCGTAAATTTACGGTTCGGGAAACGGGTACCAATCGTGGTGTCATAAATTTTGGCATCACGTGAATAAGCACTTTCTGCTTTGCCCATCACAAAAGGCGCGCGGGTCATACTTTCTACGCCACCGGCAATGTACAACTCGCCTTCACCTGCAGTAATGGCACGTGCCGAATCAATCACAGCACCGAGACCTGATGCACATAAGCGGTTTACCGTCTGACCTGGAACTGTTACCGGCATACCTGCTAACAATGCTGCAAAACGTGCCACATTACGGCTGTCTTCACCGGCCTGGTTGGTGCTACCAAAGATTACATCTTCTACATCTGCTGCCGGGATACCGGTTTTTTCCAGCAGGTTTTTAATGACTGTTGCTGCCAGATCATCTGGACGTACGCTTGCCAGACTGCCTGCATGGCGACCGATTGGCGAACGTAAACCATCATAAATATATGCATTTAACATGAGTGTTATTCCTTTAACTTTCTAATTAATGTGTTGTATGAACAAGTGGTAGACCAAGCTGAACGCGGCGACGCAACCAAGGACTTGGACGGTAACGCTGGTCACGGGTAATCGCAGTCATACGATCCAGAATTTTTAGAATTTTTTCAGCTCCCAGCACATCCCCCCATTCAATTGGACCATATGGATAGCCAAGGCCTAATTTCACCGCGATGTTGATATCTTCTACCGTTGCAACGCCTTGCTGGGCAATATCACAGCCGAGATTCACAATCATTGCCAAAGCACGTTGAGCCACAAAGCCTACGCTTTCCTGAATTACGCTGGCGGTCACACCATCCAGATTGAAAATCGATTGGGCTGCTTTTACCAGCTCAGGTTGGGTGATAAAAGTTGGCATCAAGGTACGGTGTTTGTTCAGACCATATAGCAGATCGATACACACCACTTGCTGAGGTGCCAGCTGATAACGGACAGCGGCTGAAGTTGCATCTTCACCATAAGTGGCAATCAGGATTAAAGCCTCTGCTGAAGGTGTCTCAGTTTGCTCAATCTGGATATTGAACTGCTGCAGATATTGCTCAAGTGCCTGACGGTCTTCGTCATATTCGGTGCCTAGCCAGACTGATGGATATTGACTTAACTTTTCAACCAATGCTGGAGCAACATCACCTTCTTTGCTACCCGAAGTGTAATCATAGAAACCTTTACCGGTTTTACGACCTAACTGCTTGGCAATAAAACGCTGACGGGTAATCACGCTTGGACGGTAACGTGCTTCTTCATAATACTGATGATAAATCGATTCACTCACCGGGTGCGAGACATCCATACCGGTCAGATCACCTAATTCAAACGGCCCCATTTTGAAACCGATTCCGTCACGGTAGATCCTGTCAATATCATAAAATGGTGTGACATTTTCATTCAGAATTGCATAGGCTTCGCTACCAAAGGCACGGCCGGCATGGTTAATGATAAATCCTGGAGTATCTTTAGCTTTGACCGGACGATGACCCATTTTTGTAGAGAGCTGGGTTAATGCTTCAACAATATCTGCACGGGTATTAAAGCCTTCAATCACTTCGACTACTTTCATGAGTGGGACCGGATTAAAGAAGTGATAACCGGCAACACGCTCTGGCTGACTGCAATTGGCAGCAATTGCACTGATCGACAGCGAAGACGTATTAGATGCCAGAATCGCTTCTGGTTTTATAATTCCTTCAAGCTGCTGCATCAGTTTTTGCTTGATTTCCAGATTTTCAATAATCGCTTCAACAATCAAGTCACAATCTTTCAAGTCTTCTAGCTGCTGGGCAGTCGATAGATGAGCAATATCTTCAGCGGCTTTTTCATGGCTGAATTTTCCTTTATCTGCCAAGGTATTTAATGTTTTGGCCAGTTTGTCCTGTGCCTGTTCGGCTGCCCCTTCTTTGGCATCAAACAGTATCACATCATGACCAGACTGAATCGCGATCTGGGCAATACCTGCACCCATCGTGCCTACACCAATAATGCCGATTTTCTGAATCCGAATACTCATGCTTATCGTCCCTGATAATTTGGTTTACGTTTTTCGATAAAGGCCTGCATACCTTCTTTTTGATCTTCGGATGAGAACAGCATCTGGAAAGACTTACGTTCCAGGGTAAGTCCGGCATTAAGCGGCACATCTTCAGCCAATAAAGCCACTTCCTTGATTTGCTCCAAAGCAATTGGCGGCATTTTCGCTAGGCCTTCCGCCATCTTGATAGCTGTAGCAAGGGTTTCACTGTCTTCAGTCACCTGGGACACCAGACCAATTTGATAGGCTTCCGGTGCAGGTACCAGACAACCGGTCATGATCATGCGCATCGCATGGAATTTACCCACGGCACGGAATAATCGCTGGGTACCACCGGCACCCGGCATGACACCCACTTTCACTTCAGGCTGACCAAACTGGGCGCTTTTCCCGGCAATAATAATATCTGCATGCATCGCCAGTTCACAGCCACCACCAAGTGCATAACCGTTTACAGCTGCAATCACCGGTTTTGAACACTGTGCAATCGCCTGCCAGTAACGTTCAGTCCGGCGCTGCATCATTTGAATGGTTTCTGCATTGGCCAGTTCTTTAAGATCGGCACCTGCTGCGAAATCTGTTTCACCACCGGTAAGAATAATGGCACGTACATTTTCATCGTCATTCAGTTGCAAAAAAGCCGCCGCAAGTTTCTGACGCACTTCTGTATTCAGGGCATTTTTCGCTTCTGGTCGATGAATTTTAACCATCGCTACATGAGTTGAGATTTGTTCTATTTGAACGACCTGTTCCATTAAAAAACTCCATTTATTTTGTATAGCGAAATTTTATTTTATATAAAACTAAGGTTTCTCAAGCTATAAATCAAGGATTTTTAACTCCAGAATTCAAAAAAGTTATTTTTTACTAAAAATAGAGTAAAAACTCTTGTTCATCTTGTTATTTTATGATTAATTGATTTCGCAATACGGAATTAAGTATTTTAAATGTAATCTGATTATTCATTTAAATGAATAATCGCCATAAGGCAGAACTTAAAATTAATTTACGAAATCAAATTTTCCAGCAATGAGATGATTTTGATTTAGCGTAAAGCGTGAAAAATCGAATGTAGCCTGATAATAAATGCAGCGGCTGTTGTATGCAGAGCAAGTCTGTTAGATCAGGAAAATGTTTCCGTGAGGAAGAAAAATGGATTTAGCGGTAGCAGAGGAAATGCTACTTTTAATATATAGAGGATATAAAAATGACAAGCGATACCATCGTAACAGGAGACAATAAAACCGATGTCTCCTCCACGGATACCATTAAACAGGCGCCAAAACGTCTATGGATGACGGCTTTTGTCTTTGCTTTTCTGATTTTGCTCTGTGACGGTGCAGATATCGGGATTCTGGCTTTCAGTCTGACCAGTCTGAAAGCTGAATGGGGACTAACTTCTGTACAGGCCGGTGCCTTGGGAAGTTATTCTCTTTTAGGAATGGGGATAGGAGGTTTTATTGGTGGATGGGCATGCGACAAATTTGGACGTGTCCGCGTCATTGTACTGGCCACCATCGCCTTCTCGATCTTGTCAGCCTACTCAGGTTTTGCTCAGTCTTATACTGAATTTGCAATTTTACGTACTCTTTCTTGCTTGGGTTTAGGCTGTTTATATATTGCCTGTAATACCTTGATGTCTGAATATGTGCCAACCAAATACCGTACCACAGTGCTGGCAACATTGATGACCGGTTTTACTCTGGGTTCTCTGGTGATTACCATGCTTTCAGGCTGGATTATTCCTGAGTTCGGCTGGCGTATGCTGTACTGGATTACCATTGCACCTTTAGCACTCGGTATCCTCATGCACTTTATGGTGCCTGAACCAGAATCGTGGAAACGTGTTCGGGAAATGAAAAGAACTGGCCAGATCGTCGATAATAATGCAAAAAAAGGCAATCCATATATCACTATTTTAAAAGATAAAACACACGGCAGAATGTTTATCTTATGGTCATTCAGCTCAGGTTTTCTCTTATTCGGTTACTTTGGAGTGAGCAACTGGCTGCCAAGTTATCTGGAAGCGGAATTAGGGATCAAATTCAAGGAAATGGCGATCTATATGATTGGTACTTTCTTGACCATGATATTCGCCAAAATCATTGCAGGTTATGTTGCTGATAAAATTGGTCGCCGTATTGTGTTTGCTTTCGGCACCATGGGAACAGCGCTATTTATCCCTGTCGTGGTGTATATGCATAATGCCGATAACATTGGCGTACTGATGCTAATCTTCGGCTTCCTGTACGGTATTCCATATGCCATCAATGCAACCTATCTAACCGAAAGTTTCCCGACTGGTGTTCGTGGTACAGCGGTGGGCGGTGCATTCAATATTGGTCGTATCGGTGCAATCTTCGCGCCAATTACGATTGGTTATCTTGCGATGCATGGTTCGATCGGTACAGGTCTGTTGGTAATGGGTGCAGCATATTTCCTATGCGGTTTGATTCCTGCCCTGTTTATTAAAGACCGTTTATACGATCCGCAAAAAGCAGAATAAACCCTACTTCGGAAGGCAGGTCAAATCGCTGCCTTCCTCACTTCAAATATTTACAACACGTCAGTATAGAAAGGTCTCCTTTCATTCAGGATTAAAAATTTCTTTAGGGATTAAGAAATGAAAAAATTAGTTTTAGCGACATTATGTGGTATTGCTTCAGCACAGGCATTTTCAGCAGAAGCTTCTGAAGACCGTATGCAATTTCTTGAGTCACAGTTAAAGCAAATCCAGGCAGAACTAGAACAACAAAAAGCCGCGCAACTTGCATTAAAGAACCAGCAGGAACAAGCCAAAGCGCAAGACTCTAAAACGCTGAGTTCAATGGTAGATAATGTCGATGTTTATGGCTTGATCCGCTTTGATGGTGCAGTCGATTTCAAAAGTACTACTGAAGCCCGTGGCCGTACCATTAACCAGATTAATAAAGTACCTTTTACTGAACCGGATTCTGTACGTTCCGATTTTACTACGGCTGCCAGCCGGATTGGTTTCCTGGCCAAAGATCTAGGAGGCAATCCGAATGTTTCTGCTCGTTTAGAAGCCGACTTCTGGACCAACAATGGTAAAGGCGATGGTGGATTACGTATCCGTCATGCACACTTAAAATACTATAACTGGACGTTTGGTCAGGCCTGGTCATTGATGTCAACACCAGAGATTAGCACTGAAGCTGTCGATTACAGCTTGTTCTTGGGTGGATCAGTCTTACGTACGCCTCAGGTGAGCTATGCTTTCAAACTTGATCCAGAAAATACCTGGAATGTCGGTCTGGAATATATGGCCGGTGGCGATCGTTCTTCTGCTTTGCCTGCATTAACCACTAAATATGTTCATCAATCAGGCCCTCTTCATTTATTAGCTCAAGGCTTTGTCAATCAAAAGCAGGCGCAAACAGATACAGGTGATATTGAAAAAGTCGGTTGGGGTGTAGGTCTTGGTGGACGTTACCGTTTTGATGATCAAAACTCGATCCAGGGGAACTATTTCCATATGGTCGGAGATCAGCGTATTGCCGCTTTCTTGACTCAAGGATCAACAACTGATGGCGCTGCCTGGGGTGGAGATTATTCGGTTAATGCAGCCAATAATGAACTTTTACTGAATGAGTTCAATAGTATAAATATTGGCTTCACGCATAAATTTACGCCGAAACTACGGAGTAGTATTAATGCCAGCATTGTTGATTTTGATGATTCCAGCGACTATGCACGCGCGAATCCTGAAACCAATAAACGTTTAACTGACTATGTGGCGAACGTGATTTATTCTCCAGTTCCAAAGGTTAATCTGGGTGCAGAATATCACCACGGCAAACGTGAAACTTTTGATAATCGAGAAGCGGATGTTTCTCGTGTGAACTTATCGGCGACTTATAGTTTCTAAAGCCTCAGGAGACAAGGATGTCAGCCCAAGGGCAAATTTCAAGAAAATTTATGTTTATGATGGCTATGACCTGCGCACTTTGCGCGGGTTGTAACTATTTTAACCAGCCCTTGATTTATTCTATTGCAGAGGATCTGCAAATTAGTATAGCTCAGTCTGGCTGGACTGTAGTACTGACCCAGATTGGCTATGCCACCGGGTTATTTTTGTTTGTCCCCTTGGGGGATTTATTCGAAAAACGGCTGTACATCTGCAGTTTAATGTTCTGTACCGGACTGGCACTTATTGGGCTTTCAGCCAGTACCAATCTGCATATGTTGTATGGCTTTACCCTGCTCGCCTCTTTTTGTTCGATTACCACCCAGATTCTGATTCCTTTTGCCGCCAGCCTGTCGCAACGTGATAAAAGTGCCGAAGTCGTTGGCCTGCTCATGAGTGGTGTTCTGGTTGGTATTCTGTTTGCCCGTACCGTGGCCGGACTGATTTCTACTTTATGGTCCTGGCATGCGGTATACCTATTTAGTGGTTGTGCAATTCTTCTGCTAAGTCTGGCCATGTGGTTCCAGTTGCCGAGCGCCAAGAGCCAGTTGCAGATGAATATATTGCAAATTTATCGCTCACTATTTACCTTTGCCCGAACAGAACCCATGCTGATCCGGCGTAGTATGATCGGAGGTTTGGGCTTTGGCATGCTGAGTATTATCTTTACTACCATGACTTTTATTCTGGCTGAAGCACCGTATCATTTTAACGATTTCCAGATTGGCCTTATGGGCATTGTGGGGGTGGTCGGCATCTGGTCCTCTCAGTGGACCGGTAAAATGATTGGCAGGCATCGGGAAAAATGGATTGCGCATCTGGCTACATGCGGACTGATTCTGGCCTGGATTCCTTTATTCTTTGCCCAGAATTATTTATGGATTTATATCCTAGGCTTAATTCTGGCTTATTTCGGAATTTCCTGTTTACATGTCTTGAACCAGAATCTGGTCTATCGAATTTCAATGCAGGCTCGCTCGCGGATTAATGCCATCTATATGACCTGTTATTTTTCTGGTGCCGGTCTGGGGGCATTTTTATCGCTGCATTTATGGAAAAGCTATGGCTGGTCTGCCTGTGTCATTTTAGGTTTTATTTTTGCCGTGTTGATTTTTGCGATTAACTATTATGATCTGAACCAAGAAAGAAATTTAGCCAATATTCAGCCTGAGCCATAAATAATGTCAAAAACCTTTGAGGGTTAAAAATCTTATTTTTTATCCCACTTTCTATGCTGAGCATACATTATAGAACCGATACGCTCATAAAATAGGAAAATTCTTGAAGTCTGTTTGCCATTTCCTTTCTACATGAAGAACGGTTGAAAATATTGATATCTTAACTTTTAGAGTTAATCCAATTTACTATTTTCCATTGCAAGATAAGCAGGCTTCAATTCAGTTAAAGGTGCAGGTTTTGCATAAAAGAAGCCTTGTAGCAGATCACAACCCTGTTGATAGAGCAAGCTGGCCTGGCTTAAGGTTTCGACCCCTTCCGCGACAACTTCCAGATCCAGTTGATGTGCCAAGTGAATAATGGATTGCACAATTGCAGCATCCTGACCATCAAGGGTCAGCTCTTCAATAAAACTACGGTCTAACTTGATTTGATTGATTGGCAAGCGACGCAGATAACTGAGACTCGAATAACCTGTGCCAAAGTCATCAATGGCAACCTGTACACCTAAAGCACGCACCGCTTTCAAAATTTCTATGGTCCGATCTGCACCATTAATGATGACACCTTCCGTAATTTCAATTTTAAGTAATTCCGGTGGTAATTGACTGAGTTCAAGCGCATGTTCAAGTACTTGCAAAAAGCCTGCTCTACGGAATTGCAAAGGAGAAATATTCACCGATACTGTGATCTGGCTATTGTGTGTCTTATTCCACTCGGCAATATCTAGACAGGCCTTTTCCAATACCCATTGACCTACACTAATAATCTGCCCGGTTCTTTCTGCAAGCGGAATAAAAATCGCTGGGGAAATATAACCCTGCTGCGGATGGCACCAGCGGATTAAAGCTTCTACACCTGTCACCAGTCCAGTTTCAGGATGAACCAGCGGCTGATAGAACAGGTCAAAATTTTCCTGATTGATCGCTTCCATGAGTTCCAGACGCAGATTGGTATAGTCTATTTCTGCGACAGGCTGCATTCTGGTTTTTTCATACCACTGCCACATATTACGACCTTGTCTTTTGGCTTCCTGCATCGCCAAAACAGACTGATAAATCAATTCAGAAGAATGGTGGATCGAACTGTCATCTGCCACGATACCAATACTGGCACTTAAATGTATTTTGTACTGATCAACAATAAACAGCATGGAAAGAAGATCAAGAATTTCTCCGGCGATCGCCTCGACTTCAGTGTGCTCATCTGTCCCTGAGAGCAGCAAAATAAATTCATCTTCAGCGAAGCGGCATAGCACATTATTACCTTGAACAAATTTTTGCAGCCGCTCGCCCACAATTTTGAGAATCTGGTCACCGACCAGATGACCTAAGCTGTCATTAATATTTTTAAAGTCATCCAGATCTATATAGAGCAAGACTAAAGGTTGGGAGCTCTTGTGCCGTGCTTCAAAAATATTTTCCAGAATCTGTTTGAATGCATACTGGTTCGGTAAACCGGTTAAATGGTCATGGGTATGCTGATGCTGAATATATTCTTCGTGAATACGTTGCTGAGTAATATCTTCCTGAATCCCCAAAAAATGGGTGCAGGTTCCTGTCTGGTCAAAAATAGGACCTATGGTTAAACGATTCCAGAACCAGCTACCATCTTTACAGTAACTTTTTATAGTCACCTGAATTTCTTTTTGTTCTTTGACCGCTTGCTTGAGTAATGCAATCTGATCCGGATCAGTATCTGGACCCTGTAAGAAAAAGCAGCTTTGCCCTAGTACTTCTGCTGCCGTATAACCGGTGAGCTTTAGAAAAGCTGGATTCACATACACCATTAGCCTTTCTTCAGAGACATCGGTAATAAAAAGACTATTCGGACTAGCCTCTACCCCACGTTTTAATAATCGTAGAGACTCCTTGTTTTCACGCGATACAGTAATATCTCGGGCAATGCCAATAATACCGGTGACTTTCTGATTTTGAATAATCGGTAAATTGGTCAGATCCAGCCATAAGATATCGCCTGCAACATTATAAATTGGAAGTTCATAATGTTGAGATTTACCTTGCGCTGCTTCTGAAAATGAAACATTCGCAAGTTCATGGAATTCGGGCGGTATGAAGGCACAATAGTGCTGACCATGAATTTGCGCTTTAGAAAAACCTGTAATTTCTTCGCAAGCAATATTGGTATTAAGCACATGTCCCTGCAGGTCAAGTTCAAAAATAATATCTGGATGATAGGTATAAAATGAGCTGTATTTTTCATTAAGCTCATGTCTTTTTTGACGTTCCTGATCAAGCTCGATTGCGAGGGCAACTAATTTTGCCGCTTGCTGTAAAAGCTGAATATGAGGTTCAGTCGGTATTTTGGGTGTTCGATAATAGGTGGCAAACGTTCCGTATAGAATATCTGAAGCATTAATAATCGGCATAGACCAGCAGCTAGACAATTTTTCTGCGTTTACCAAAGCACGGTAAGGCTGCCAGTTTGGGTCTTTCATTAAATTCGGACTAATGACCAACTGACGTAAGAAAGCAGCTACGCCACACGATCCTTGATTTGGCCCAATTTTCAAATCTTGAATAGCATTACAGTACTCTTTTGAAAAGTGCTGTTTGCCACTTATAACATTTAAAGTTTGGGTGTCATCCTGATAGAGCATAATGGTGACAAGCGCATCTGGAATGCGCGATTCAAGCCACTGGCTAATGACATCGAGGATAGGCTTAAGTTCAGTATGGCGACCAATCAGATTAAAAATATGAAAAATTTCTTGATCATCACAATTATTATTCATTCAGACTATCACCTTCCTTAGCTTGTTAACATTTTAGACTTATTATTAAAATAATCATTAGCAAAAGTTTGTATTTATATCTTTAAAATACGGAAATATGGTCAATATTACGTGTATTTGATAATAATTCTAAAATTTAAAAATCACAGCCGAAGCTGTGATCTAAAACTATACTTTTACTTAATCAGAATATTGCGGACTTATTTTTAGGCTGCTTGTTGACGACTGTCCACTAATTTACAGCCTGTCTGCTGTTGTAATTCTTCAAAGCTTAAGCCATCCACTATTTCAATAACCTGAGCTTGTCGGTCTTTTAATTCAATCACACACAAATCAGTATAAATACGGTTGACACAATGTTTACCTGTTAGAGGATAAGTCAGTTCTTCAACAATTTTTGCCTCACCGTTTTTGGTCACATGTTCCATGCAAACATAGACACAGCGAGCACCCACTGCCAGATCCATCGCACCGCCTACAGCAGGTACAGCATCAGCATTACCGGTATGCCAGTTCGCCAGATCACCATTAATAGCGACCTGAAAAGCCCCCATGATACAGATATCCAGATGCCCGCCTCGCATGATATCGAAAGAGTCGGCAGAATTCATAAAACTGCCACCTTGCAACATGCTTACGAGTTCTTTGCCGGCGTTAATCAGATCATCATCTGCCTGTTCAGGATCACTCAATGCAGCAAAACCTAAAACGCCATTTTCCGAGTGTAGAATTACTCCTTGTTCAGGTTTTAAATAACCTGCTACGCGTGTCGGTAAACCAATACCCAAATTTACAAAAGAGCCGGTTGGAATGTCTTGTGCAACTTTAGCTACAATCTGTTCACGACTACGTTTTTGAATATTCATTATTTAATATCTCCAACCTTGACCACATGCTGTACAAAAATTCCTGGCGTTACAATGATCTCTGGATCAAGTTCTCCCAGTTCCACAACTTGATGGACTTGTGCAATGGTGGTTTTTGCTGCTTTGGCCATGATCGGACCAAAATTCCGTGCTGCCTTACGGTAGGTCAAGTTGCCCCACTGATCTGCCTGATTGGCATAAACCAAGGCATAATCAGCATGTATCGGATATTCCAGCACATAATCTTTTCCATTGATATTACGGGTTTCTTTACCCTCAGCTATTTTGGTACCAAAACCGGTTGGAGTAAAAACAGCTCCTAAGCCTGCACCGGCTGCCTGAATACGGCAGGCCAGATTGCCTTGTGGCACCAGTTCCAGCTCAACTTTTCCGGCTTTATACAGATCTTCAAAGACGGTTGAGTTATTGGCTCGTGGAAATGAACAGATCATTTTTTTAACCAGTCCAGACAACAGCAGATTGGTTAGACCACGATCTCCAGAAGCTGCATTGTTGTTAATAATGGTTAAGTCTCTAGGACCAAAGTCAATTAATGCTTCGATTAATTCTACCGGCTGACCTGCCAGACCAAAACCACTGGTCATAATGTGTGCACCATCAGGAATTTGCTTAAGTACCGTCTCGATATCCTGCGTGATTTTATTCATCATATTGCTTCCTAGCATGTTCTATCTATATTACGAGTGCAGATTAATCTGCCTTTTGTGGATCAAATAAGCGGTCTTTAATAAAGAAAGCGGGTATCAGGCCGCAAAGAAAATAGGCAATGCCCATAATCAGTAAGCCGGTACCAATTGAGCCTCCTTGAGCAAAATAGCCAATGGTAAGAGGTGCAAACACCGCACCCAGTCGGCCTACGTTATATGCCCCACCCACTGCTGTTCCACGCACTTTGGTGGAGAAGCTTTCTGTCATGTAAGTCGCATTAATACCGTATGGAATACCATAGAGAAAACCGAAAAATAACATCAGCCAGAGGATATTATCCGGCGTATTACCAAAGACAATCACAGGGATAAAAATTGCAGTACCCATAGTGCCGAAAGCAAATACCGCACGACGGCCAATCCGGTCAGCGATAAAACCAGCAATAACTTTGGTACACATCATGATCAGGAAAGTCCCGATCATATACATGGTCATTTCTTTAAACTTGATTCCCAGATCAGTCTCTAAATACGCCGGTAGCCAGTTGCTGACCCCATAATAGCCAAACTGTAAAAATGCGGTACTGAAGGACCAGAGGATAAACATGCGACGGCTAAGTGCATCTTCAAAAATCATTTTAAAAGTATTTTTTGGTTTTTCCTGCAGAATACCACTGGCTTTTGCATCCAGGCGTGCTTTACGCGCATCTAACCAGGCTTTCGGCTCAGGCACCAAGAAGTACATCGCGAAGGCCAGTACAATTGGAATAATGGCAATATAATAGAGGTATCGCCAGCCAAATTCAGGCAATAGCCATCCAGCCAGAACAGTTGCGACCACCGAGCCTAAAGTCCAGCCAGTCATAAGCGTTGCCAATACTGTAGAGCGATATTTGGTGGGTACATACTCTGCCATGAGTGTGTTACAGGCAATATATAGAGCACCTAGTCCAATCGCAGACGTAAAGCGCAGCCATTTGAACTGATCATAACTTTCTACGAATCCTAACCAGAAGGTTAATGAAGAAAATAATGCAATGGCAATGACGATCACACGAACCCGGCCAAAACGGTCACAAGCCCAGCCACCAAAAAAACCGCCGATAGCCATGCCTGCAAGCGTCCAGCTCCCTAAGGCACCGGCCTGCATATTACTTAATGAAAACTCTTGTTTCAGACTGGTCAGACTGTAGGCTAATAACGCAATATCAGCACCATCAACCAATAATGCTAAAAATGAGAAAATAAAGGCCAGAATCCAGACTCTTTGCTTGGGTTCGTTTCCACCTTCCACTGGGTGTTGTTGTGAACTGATCGTATCCATAATGCTCTTTCTACTTTTCGGCACTCCTGTGCCTTTTTAAAATGCATATTTCACTTAATTATTTAGGTGAAATATAGAATATTCGCTGATCATTACCACGCTTTAGCAAGGTGGTATAAAATGATTTTCAAAGTTCTTGATAAATTTTCTCTGCAGAAATCACGTAGCAATACATTGAATGATGTGATTAAGCACAATTCTTAAACCCGTAAAACAATCTAGCCAGCAATGCTGGCTAGAAGTTGATGTCAGGTTTAGTTGCAAAAGGCTGCAATTCCGGTTTGTGCACGACCTAAAATCAGGGCATGTACATCATGGGTACCTTCATAGGTATTTACCACTTCCAGATTAACCAGATGACGGGCCACACCGAATTCATCGCTAATCCCGTTACCGCCCATCATGTCACGGGCCAAACGGGCAATATCCAGCGCCTTGCCGCAGTTATTACGCTTAATTAAAGACGTACCTTCAACTGACGCAATGCCCTCATCTTTCATGCGGCCAAAACGTAAAGCCACCTGTAAGCCAAGGGCAATTTCAGTTTGCATATCTGCCAGTTTTTTCTGAATTAACTGATTCGCAGCAAGTGGTCGGCCAAACTGTTTACGATCCATGGTGTATTGATGTGCGGTATGCCAGCAGAATTCTGCAGCTCCCATGGCACCCCAGGCAATCCCGTAACGCGCACTATTCAAGCAAGTAAAAGGCCCTTTTAAACCACGAACTTCCGGAAATGCATTTTCTTCTGGAACAAAGACGTTATCCATTACAATTTCACCGGTGATCGAGGCACGTAGACCCACTTTACCGTGAATCGCTGGAGCAGAAAGCCCTTCCCAGCCTTTTTCTAGAATAAAGCCACGAATGTCACCGACATTACCTTCGGCAGAAACTTCTTTAGCCCAAACTACAAATACATCAGCAATCGGGCTGTTGGTAATCCACATTTTTGCGCCAGTTAAACGGTAACCACCCTCGACTTTTTTGGCACGGCTAATCATGCTGCCCGGATCCGAACCATGATCCGGCTCGGTCAGGCCGAAGCAACCAATATACTCACCGGTTGCTAATTTTGGTAAATACTTCTGCTTTTGCTCTTCAGAACCAAATTCATTAATGGGTACCATCACCAGAGAGCTTTGTACGCTGGCCATTGAGCGATAACCTGAATCGACACGTTCAACTTCACGAGCAATCAGACCATAACTGACATAATTTAAACCTGCACCGCCGTACTGTTCCGGAATGGTTGGGCCTAGCAGACCAAGTTCACCCATCTCACGGAAAATAGCCGGATCGGTTTTTTCATGGCGGAACTGTTCCAGTACACGCGGCATCAGTTTGTCTTGACAGTACGCTGCCGCTGCATCGCGGATCATGCGCTCTTCTGACGTCAGTTGCTGTTCGATTAAAAACGGGTCTTGCCAATCAAATCTAATTTTTGTCGTCATTTTAATATTTCCTTATTTTAAAATTATGAGATCAGGCGGTTGCTTGTTTAATCATTTCACGCGCAATAATAATTTGCTGGATTTGTGTCGTTCCTTCATATAAACGGAACAGACGCACATCACGGTAGAAACGTTCAATTGAATATTCACTGATATAACCCGCTCCGCCATGAATCTGCAAACAGCGATCAGCAACTCGACCACACATTTCAGTTGCAAACATTTTGGCACAAGAGGCTTCAGTCGTAACATTTTGGCCAGCATCACGTAGACGCGCAGCATCCAGAACCATACATTTGGCTGCATAAATCTCGGCTTTGGAGTCTGCCAACATACCCTGGATCAGCTGGAAATTCGCAATGGGCTGACCAAACTGTTTGCGCTCCACTGCATAGTTAAGTGCGTCTTCCAGCATACGCTCTGCCATGCCGACGCTATAACCGGCAATGTGCAGACGACCCTTATCCAGCACACGCATAGCTGTTTTAAAGCCAATTCCTTCTACACCGCCAATCAGCTGATCTTTATGCACTTTACAGTTATCAAAAATCACATCACAGGTATAGGAACCATGTTGGCCCATTTTCTTGTCAATTTTACCTAGGCTTAAACCAGGCGTGCCTGCTTCAACTAAAAATGCTGAAATACCACTAGCACCTTTAATCTCTTGATTGGTACGTGCCATCACGGTAAATGTCGTGGCACGTGGTGCATTGGTGATGAAGCGTTTAGTTCCGTTTAAAATATAATAATCGCCGTCTTTGACTGCACTGGTTTTTAAAGCAGCAGCGTCTGAGCCGGAATCCGGTTCGGTCAAACAGAATGAACCAATAATTTCGCCCGTTGCATAACGCGGTAAATATTTCTGTTTTTGTTCTTCTGTACCGTCGATAATGATGCCACTTGAGCCAATGCCGTTGTTAGTACCAATTAAAGAGCGGAATGCAGCTGATGTATGACCTAACTCCATCGCGACCAGAATTTCTTCTTCCATGGTAATGCCTAAACCACCATATTCTTCTGGAATCGTCAGGCCAAACAAGCCCAGCTCTTTCATCTGTTCCACAATATGTTCAGGAATGGCGTTGTTCTCTTCTACTTCATGCTCAAGAGGCACCAGTTCATTTTTTACAAAATCGCGAATCGTTGACAGAAGTTGGTCTAGCATTTCCGGATCACGAATCATATGAATCTCCATGGATATAATTTAGGTAAATTCCTTTACCCTTATTTTTGTTTCGTATTACGAAATAAATAATCATATAAAATCATTTTGAGCAAGTGAAATTATTAAAAATTTTATATTTTAACTAAAAAATGAAATTTTTCTGGTATTCCAGTTAATTTGTGTTTAATATTTAATTTCACGATACGAAATATTTTGATGAGTGATTATTCTATTTATCAGTTTTTTTGAATAGATAATTAAACCTTTTTTCTTGCTGTAATATTTATCGATCACTGACTCTTTCGGAGAAATCGAAACTTTTTAAATATATTGGCTACGTGTTAAACCTAAAAAACTAGATGATTTTATATTGTCTTCAAAGTTGGGTAACAGGATTCTTTTCGACCACAAATAATTTCGGCACTTTTTCTTATATTTTATCTTTTGTAGAAGTGTTTTATTTTGTATCGTGAAATTATGTTGCTATCATATTCATTAATTTAACTTTAATTGCCCTGACCATGACAAAAAATAAAACTGGTGAAATTCCCAATTTTGATGAAATCCGTTTAGATCCGATTTCACATATTCATAGAGAAAATAATCCTCAATTTATTGCATCTATTGCGCGTGGATTGGAAATCTTGCGTTGCTTTTCAGCGACCAATCAATTACTTGGCAATCAGGAAATTGCACAATTAACCAACTTGCCTAAGCCGACTGTAGCGCGTATTACCAGCACTCTGGTTTCTTTAGGTTATTTAAAACAACTGCCGAATACCACGAAATATCTACTGGATGTTGGGGTATTGGCTTTAGGCTATGCAGCTTTGAGTAATATTTCTGCACGTACTCAGGCCTATCCATTTATGGAAGAAATGTCACGCTATTCCCAAGCCCCTGTGGCAATGGCTACCCGTGACCGTCTCAGCATGATTTATCTGGAAGTAGTACATACAGAATCGACACTGACTATGCGCCGCCCTGTCGGTTCGACTTTACCGATTCATAGTAGTGCCATGGGACGTGCCTGTCTGGCAGCGATGGATGTAAAGGAACGCGAATATTTATTTGATGCCATCAAGAAAAGAAACGAAGATCAGTGGCCAACGATCAAGCGTAATCTGGAACGTGCAATCCGTGATTATCAGGATTATGGCTACTGTCTGTCTTTAGGTGACTGGGCTAAGGATGTGAATTCCGTGGCAGTTCCGTTGGTTCACCCCAAACATGGGATATTAACGTTTAACTGTGGTGCCCCAAGTTATCTGTTAAATCAGGAAAAACTGGAAAATGAAATTGGACCGCGTCTGATTCACATGGTGAACAATATTGCTATGAATCTCAATAATATATAAAAAAATTAATCATCAGAGCGACATTCAGTCGCTCTTCTTATTGAATACCCAATCTACACATCTTCTTCCTTTATCTATAATTTACAGCAAACCTTTTTAATACGGTGAAATAGATAAGATTTAAAAAATAGATAAATTCCTATTCCAAATAAAAAGATCAAAAATAAGCTTCATAACCGATTTAGATAATGCTATAAATATCGTATAGCGAAATTGGATTTTATATTATGGAAGATATAACAAGAGAATCGATGGAGTTTGACGTCGTCATCATAGGCGCAGGCCCTGCGGGTCTTTCTGCTGCGATCAAAATCCGTCAACTTGCAATTGAAAACAACTTAAACGATTTGTCCGTTTGTGTCGTAGAAAAAGGCTCCGAAGTCG